>JBDTZT010000352.1:0-5235 GCA_040005005.1 Actinomycetota bacterium | reverse complement strand
ACGATGCAATCCGGTTGATCGTAAAAAAGTCGCCGCCGTCGGTCAATCAAAAAATTCCGAAACGCGCAATTATTTTGATTACGGATGGTTTTCCGGTCGGCGACACGGTTTCGCCGAAAACCGTTATCGAACGCGCCAATGAAGCGGAAACAACCGTTTATTCGGTTCTTTTACCGTCTTTTTCGCGCCTTCAGGGAAACAAAAAACCGCTTTTGACGCTTTTGGAAGCGAGCGGTCTGGTTGAAAAAACCGGCGGCAAAACTTTTTACGTCAACGAAAATAATTTCGAGCCGCTTTTCAAAAGTCTGGAGGAAGAAATTACATCGTCATATGTTTTGGCTTTTTATCCGAAAACCGAAAATCGTAAAGACGGAAAATTTCACGAGGTTAAAATTGAACCGCCCCAAAATCTCAAAATCAGGCAAAATCGCACAGGATATCAGTTAAAACAATGAACTGTTGGCAGTCACAGTTGTTTATTTTACTGCCAACGGTCACTGTTTTAAAATCGGTCATCGTTGTATTCTGATTCGTCGTCGTCAAGGTCGCGGCCGCCCTCGTAAGCATCCAATTCGATTGGATCAAGTCCGACGACTTCCAAATCCACACCACACTCATCACAGGTTACAACATCACCTTGCTCGGAATCGGCATCTACATAAACTTCTTCATCACATTCGGGGCAAACGGCTGTCGGCATTTTTTCTTTTCTCCAAAAAGTTTTATAAATTTAATCGGCGTTTTGCTTGAAAACCAAACGAAACTCTAAACCTGATAGTCAAATCTAACTTGTTTTTTGATAATTTAGCAAGACTCTTTTGTAAAAAAATTGCCGAATCTCATTTGTTTTCAGCAATCAACTATTAGATATTATTGATTGCTTTTTCAAATTTCAAATCCGTAAATCAAAAATGTATTTTCCTTTCAAATTATCTGAAAACAAAGAATTTGATGTCGTTGGTTTCGGCACCAACGCGGTTGACTATTTAATTATTGTCCCGGAATATCCGCTGTTTAACTCGAAAATCGAATTGACCGATTATATTCAGGCGGCGGGCGGCGAGATTGCGACAACAACGGTCGGACTTCGGCGTTTAGGCGCAAAAACTGCATATGTCGGACGTTTCGGTGACGATAATGAAGGCGATTTCGGTTTGCGTTCTTTAAGCGACGAAGGCGTTGATATAAGTTTTGCCGAGCAAATCGAAGGCGCCCGAACGCAAATTGCCTTCATTGTAATTGACGAACGAAGCGGTGAACGAACAGTCATCTGGAACCGCGACAAAAAATTGGCTTACACGGAAAAAGACGCGCCGACCGAAATCGCAAAGCGCGGAAAAATTCTGCATTTTACGCCGCACGATGCGCGGGCATGTCTTGAACTGGCGCGTCAGGCCAAGAAATCAGGCGCGATTGTTTCAATTGACATTGACAATATTTTTGAAGGCATCGAGGAAGTTTTGCCGCTCGTTGATATTTTCGTTTCGTCCGCCGAATTTCCCGAAAGATTGGTCGGAATCAATGATAAAAAAACGGCTCTGCGCGAAATAAAATCACGCTACGGCTGTGCGGTGGTCGGAATGACCTTAGGCGAGACAGGATCACTGCTTTTGTGTGAAAACGAATTCATCCGCACCGATGGTTTTGAAGTGCCGAACGGCTGCAAAGACACGACCGGCGCCGGCGATTCGTTTCGGGTCGGGCTTCTTTACGGAGTTTTGCAAGGTGCGAGCGTCGAAGAAAGTGCGCGAATGGCAAATGCCGTTGCCGCTTTGAAATGCCGTGCGGTCGGTGCGCGAACCTCTTTACCAAACGAGTCTGAACTCACTAATCTATTAAAAAATGTATAGACGCATAAACCAAGTTTATATTAAAATAAGAAAGCGCAAATCTCATTTTGTATATGGAATCAACGATTGGCTTAATTATACAATTCACCGGCGTTTTTTTGATCGCTGTTCTATCTCTGTTTTTGCGCCGTTCATTGAAAACTGCTGCCTCGAGGCTTTGGGCATTCGCCTGGACAAGCCTTTCGTTCGCGCTTTTCTGTCTAATTTTCGCCTTTTTATATCAGCAAATTGCCAAACCGCTTTTTTGTCTTTATTTTCTCAGTGAATACATTTTTGGTTTGATGCTGATTTCCGGATGCCGTGCACTTTCCGAAGATTATAGATTCATCATGCAAAGTAAGTTGCTGATTCTGCCGTTTGCTCTGCTTGCCTTTTGTCTACCTTTTTGGGCGGATGACTTTAATCTGATTTTTAATCTTCACGCGCTTTTGCTCGGAACCTTTTTCGCAGTCGCCTTTTTTACCCTCAAATCTCTGAAATTAAAAGGTTTTGGCTGGCGCGTGATGCGTGTTGCACTGGTGCTTCTGACGCTGGATTTTTATCATTACTTTATTCTTTTTACGTTGCTGAAATTCGACGTTAAATTTCCGTTGCCGGAAAGTTATCTGGCCTTTAATCCGATAATTGACCTTGTTTTGGAAGTTATGCTCGGCTTCGGAATGATTATTATCTTGCTCGAACAAGTACTTCAAGAAGTTCAAAAAGTCAATGAAAAACTGCGGGAAGCCCACGAAAAACTGGAACAAACCGCACAAATTGACCCGCTTACAGCCGCTTTCAATCGTCACGCTTTTCATAGTTTTCTGAAAAAAAGCGGGGCCGGCGAAGGCGCAGTTTCAGGTTGTGTCGGATTTTTTGATATTGACGATTTAAAACCGATAAATGACCAACTCGGACACGCGACTGGTGATCTCGCAATTCGCGCCGTCGTGAGTGCGATTCGTGATTTAATCCGGGCGGAAGATTTGATTTTTCGTTGGGGCGGCGATGAATTTTTCGTGATTATGGCCAGTCTGAACGCGGACACGGCGCGTGAACGATTGAGCAGTATCGAAAGAATATTGACCGATATTCACGTCGAAGGCGTGGAAAAACCTTTGACGATTCGCGTTTCTTACGGCTTCAAGGATTTTGTTGATATGTCGAATCTGGAACAAGCCATCAATGCGGCTGACGAAGAAATGTATCGCCGCAAACAAGAGCGCAAACTGCGGCGAAGACTTTCTAAATCAACAGTTTTTCTATCAAACGAAAATATAAAAATTTCCGCCGACCGCTGAAAATTATTTGCCGAACTTAAACTCGCCGAATTTTTCGGGAACATGAAAGCTTGCTTCCTTTGTCAAAGTCGGCGACCATGCCAGATAACCGCGAGTTTCGCCTTTTCCAACGCACCTGAAGATATTTCCGAGCCACACATCGCCCGCTTTCGGCGTGTTTCCGAACGCTTTCCATTCAACCTTGATCGCCATCCAGATTTTATCTTTTCCGACCACCGATTTCGACTGCATTCCGGAGGCGTAATCCCAATCGGTTTCGCGTTTATCGGGCATTTGATAAATTCCGAGATCGATCCATTCACCGTTCGGCGCGATTTCAAACTCGAAATAATGGCGAAAATCTTCTTTTTTCGGCGCCAGAAAAATCTCGCAAACGTCTCTGTCCCACAGACCTTTTGTTTTGCTCGTCAGATTCGGCATTTCGCTGACTATTAAAGGTTCGCTCTGATTCGCCTCGAAACGAACGTAAAGCGCAGTATCAGACCACAAAAGTTTTGCTTTAAACTGTCTGCCTTTCGGCGCATCTTTGCTCGACCAGTATTTATCAATCAAGACATTTTTGGCTTTGCCCCAAGATTTATTGTCGAGTTCTTGGACAGAAAAATCGTCTTTAATATGCGCGATTTTAGTTTTATTCGTCATTTTGGCTTGAGAAAAGGAAAGTGTTATAGCAAATAAAAACAAACAAAAAGTAAAAATAATTTTTTTCATAGCCAAAAGTTATTTACGTCCAAAGATATTTTCTGATATCAATCAGTCTTTTTAACATTTGATTTTCTTCTTCGTATTGTTTTTCGTCTAAATCATCTTCTTTGTCAAATCTTTCCAGCCACCAATTATAAAGAAAATCTATTTCGGCTTTGGCATTTTCCGTTGATTTATCTTGTTTCCAATCGATTATTTCAATAATCTCTTTTTCTTGCTCGACAAAATTTTTTAATAATTGAAAACAAGCATGAAGAATTACATCATCTTTATCGCGCCAGCCATCCGGCAAACTTTCGATTTTAAGAATATTTGCAGGTTTCATTATTGACTCTTCTTGAAAATCGTCTTAAACGTCATTTTCGCAAATTGGCGCATTTTGTCCGAAGCAATTTCAGTTTGAAAAAATCTCAATGATTTTTGTGATTATTTCGTCTGATTTTTTCTTTTCTAAAGTGCCGACGCGCTACAGAACGATATTTGAATCTGCCGTAAAAAGTCTGTTTGGGCGAATGTTGCTGTCTTGCTTCAAATTTCCGCTTGCGAAATCATTATTCGATAGCGAAATCGCATAATTGTCTTTGGCGTTCTGACTCGTAATGAGACAAACAATGATGTCATCGCCCGTAAGGTTAGCAACAACCAGCGCAGGACGTTTTTTATTAGCGGTTAAATCGGAGAAAGGAAACGGCAAAACGACCACATCGCCTTTTATAAATCTGCCCATGCTTTGTCTTCCTCGGGCGTGTCCCAATCTTTTGTAATCGAACTTTCCGATGCAAACATTAATTCTTTTGCCGAAATATCCAACATATCAAAATCTTGGTCAGCCAAGTAAGAAACAAAATGATAAACTGCCGTTAATTTATCTGCGGAAAGCGTTTTTAATTTGCCGTCAATTTCTTCAACCGTAATTGTTTGCATAGCGTTTATTGTCCTGTATTAAAAACAGTTTTGAAAGCCATTTTAGCCAATTTCCAGGTTCTGTCCAAATCAATCTTGCCGTCTGGCGTGTCGCGCCCCAAGAGTTTATCGGTCAGAAGTTTGCGCAAATCTTTGCCTTCGCGTTTGAGCATAAATTCTTTGGCGTAAGGTTTGGCGGTTTCAAAGAAATTGAATTCCGGATCGGTAATAATGCCGATGCCTTCGAGCGTCATTAAGGCACGCATAATGTAGGTAAAATTCGACGGCAGACGAAATGGATAATCATACATTACGTCGGCTAAATCGTAGGTCAGTTCTTTGAATTTAACGTCTTTGAGTTTTAGATCAAGATGGAGCGCAAACATTTTAATGACGACTTCCTTGATTTTCGATTCATCGGCGCCGGGTTTCAGGAATTCCAGATCAATCAAATCCTGCGCGATTCCCGCCGGGTCTTTGGCGACGACGTGGAAAAA
>JBDTZT010000351.1:0-5250 GCA_040005005.1 Actinomycetota bacterium | reverse complement strand
CTTATCGCTTACGTTTTGAGCGACGGTTCAAAGCAAAAGGCTTTGTTTGTGCCGAATTATTTAGATGAATTCGTGCAGGCAAATTCGACGCGGCGCGGATTTACCGAGCAGAAGATTTTTGTCGCTTTGACGGACGGAAGCCGTGAAAAACCTTTTGAAGTAAATTTGCCGCGAGGCGAAGGCGCGGGTTATCTTCGCTCTTTGCGCTGGGCAGCGGATAATTCTTCGCTAATTGTTGACCGCATTGATAAAGATTTGAAGCGTCGGCAGATTTTTTACATTCACGATGTCGGAAGCAAAGGCGAACAAACGATTTTGGTGACGGAAGAACGGGACGAAAAATGGATCGCGCCGCTTTCGCGCATTGTCGAACCAAATCCGAAAGACGACGCGCAGATTTTGTTTGCATCGGAACGCGACGGATTTAATCATTTATATTTAGCAACACTCGAACGAGCAAAACCCGAACCGAATCCGAGCGGCGTAATCCGGCAGGAAAATCCGTCGGACGCAGGTTTTACGACGAATGTTAAAATCGAACAACTGACGAAAGGCAGCTTTGAAATAGATTGGGCAAAATGGAACAATGATAGTCAGATAGTCTTTTCCTCAACAGAAAACGGGACTCAAAATCGTGAGATTTTTGTAAGACCAATCAAACTAAATCCTGATGGTTATGCCGGATTACAAATTGCATTTAAAGATTCTTCACCATTTAAGTCGTCTCCTCAAATCTCTGATGATGGGAAAAATTTAATTTATGATGGTTCAGCCTGGAATCAGCCTTCCGAACTTTTTTCACTTAGAGTTTGTATTGACTGCAATCCGATTGCAACAAGTCCAATTCAACTTACAAAAACTGTTCCCGAAAGTTTCAAACAAACAAAATGGAACGAGCCGAAATTCATCGATATTCCGTCGCGTGACGGAAAAATCATCAAATCGAAAATCTATTTGCCTGAAAATTTTGCGCAAAATCGTGCCAAGAGAGTTTTCCCAATGGTGATTTTCGTTCACGGCGCGGGTTATCTGCAAAATACGATCAACGGCTGGAACAATTATTACCGCGAGTTTATGTTCAACGAGCTGCTGACGCAGAAAGGCTACGTTGTGCTCGATATTGATTATCGCGGTTCGGCCGGCTATGGCAGAGATTGGCGCACCGACGTTTATGATTTCCTCGGCGGCAAAGATTATGACGATCATTTGGACGCGATTGATTATGCAGTCAAAAATTACGCGGTCGACTCAAAAAAAATCGGCGTTTACGGCGGCAGTTACGGCGGTTTTATGGCGGAAATGCTCGCGTTTCGGACGGATAAAATCGCGTGCGCGGCGGCACTTCGCCCCGTCGCCGATTGGAAAAACTATTTTGCCGCGAACCCGACCTACACGGCGGAAAGATTAGGTTTCCCCGAAAAGAATGTGGAAGGCTACAAACGCTCGTCGCCGATTGCCTACGCCGATGCGCTTAACAAACCTTTGCTCATTCTGCACGGACTTGTGGACGACAATGTTCACGCGCAAGATTCGATGCAGTTGATTGAAAAATTGATCAGACTCGAAAAAACGCCGTATTTTGAAGCGATGATTTATCCGGCGGAAAGTCACGGTTTTACGCGTCCGACCAGTTGGACGGACGAATACACACGGTTATTTAACTTTTTCGAGAAACATTTGAAATAAACATATGAAAAGACGCGATTTATTGAAAGGTATGGCCACACTTCCTTTTTTGGCACAATCTGTTTTGAGCGAAAACAGTAAATATTCAGGCAACAAAAAACTTATCAAACCGAAGCGTCTGGCAAAAGGCGACACGGTTGGAGTGATCGCGCCGGCGAGCAGTTTATCATCGGCGGACTTCGATAAAGCCTTGCAAAATCTCGCTGATTTGGGTTTCAAAACTAAGGTTGGAAAATACGCCCGCGGCAGAAACGGATTTCTGGCAGGAACCGATAATGAGCGTCTGGAAGATTTGCACGGGGCGTTCGGTGATCCGGAAATTAAAGCCGTCTGGTGCGTGCGCGGCGGTTATGGCATTTCACGTCTGCTGCCCGCCGTGGATTTTAATTTGATCAAAAAGAATCCGAAGATTTTTATCGGTTATTCGGACATTACGGCTCTGCATCTGGCGATTTCGCAAAACTGCGGGTTGGTTACATTTCACGGTCCGGTTGCCGCTTCCGTCTATTCAGATTACCCGAAAAATCACGTCATCAACGTGCTGATGAATCCGTCCGCGCCTTATAAAGTTGAACTCGCGCCCGATAATATTGCGAAAGAATCAAATCTTTTCAAAACCGAAGTCATCACCAAAGGAAAAGCGCGCGGAAAACTCATCGGCGGCAATCTCAGTTTATTGACCGCTTTGGCGGGAACGCCTTTCGGTTTGCAAAATACAAAGGGCAAAATCCTTTTTACCGAAGATGTCGGTGAACAGCCTTACAGAATTGACCGAATGCTCACACAGCTCCGGCAAAGCCTTAATATGCGCGAACTTGCGGGAATTGCGCTCGGCGTTTTCGAGGATTGCAATCCAAAAGATACAACAACTTCGCAGTCTTTGATTGAAGTTGTCAAAGACCGGCTCGGCGATCTCGGTATTCCCGTCATTTACGGTCTTTCCTTCGGACATATCCGCGACCAATTCACGTTGCCAATCGGGATCGAAGCCGAACTCGATACCGAAAACGCGGCGCTGACATTTTTGGAAACGGGTGTGATTTGAGAAGAACTTTTTTACCACATAATCAGTCTATAGAAGGTAAATTGTCTAATTGCATACTGCCCTTTGAAAATAACAAAAACAGTCGCCGATTTGTGAAATACGCAATCTGTTATAGAATTTTTGTCAGAAGCGATCCGATACTGTTGCCCAATTCATTTTGGATAAAATATACTCAACAAAATCGCTGCAAATTCAACGACTTGTTTTAAGTTTTAATTGACGATTTTGAATCGGGCAACAGTAGCCAACCCTTTTTGAGCAAACATTATCAAAACTAACGAAGTTATTTAATGAGAAAAATAGAATTCACTTACGCGCAACTTTATGGAGACAGAAGGTATTATATTTCTGAAGAAGATGTAAAGATTGTCCTTAGTCGTTTGCCTCAAGAAATTTATTTACAGCTTCGAGCTGTCCACTTTGATGACCGTAGTCGAGGAGTTCGGACTTTAGGTTACACAACAAAACGCGGACGAAGAGAGATTACTATTTGTGCGTTACCACCGCGAGTTAGTTTGTCGCGATTTTTGGTTGCTGGACAATCTGCTGGCACTTTTGGAGCTAAAATTGGACAACAATGGTCACAGACGGCTGTCAGGCGTTTTCTGCTTTATGATGTTTTACTTCATGAGATAGGACACTTACAGATTATTAAACCAAGTAACAGTAGTTTTCGGCTTAAATTTGCAGGTGAAACAAAAGCCCAAGAGTTTGCGGATTTTTGGCGTAAACAATTATGGAAGGAGCGATTTGAGCATAAAGACTTGGTTCATAACGCGCCGACAGTTGAAGAATTGGTATAAATTGCAGTCAGATAATGTCATAAACGACCCGATACCGTTGCCTAATTCGCTTTGGGTAAAATAAGATCAATGAAATAGCTGCCAATTTGGAAATTCATTTTTAATTTTCATTGACGATTTTGAATAGGGCAACAGTATCCGACCCTTTTTGAGAAACGGTAGATTCTGATGATTCAATATACGATTTATTGCGATGCTTGCGGCGAGATGATCGACATTCAGTCGGGAAGCGCCCGCCAAGCCAGAAAAAGAGCCAAAGCCAAAGGTTTGCTGGTTCGCATCCTTCGCAAAGACTATTGCCCGGAATGTGCCGAGAAACTTCACCGAGAAGGAGAAATTGACAGCTATCCGATCAAGGATAAAATACGGGAAAGCGGTATCCCAAGAAACTGACTCAGTACTGTGTAATCTAAATTTCTTAAGATTTCTTACTTGGCGTCTTTGCGACTTAGCGGGATAAGTTTTCTTAAATTTTCAATGAAAGGCAAAGATTTCCCGCAAAGACGCGAAGATGTAAAGTAAAAGAATATTTAGAAATTTAATTTACAAACTACTCAGTATTAAAAACTTATCCCTGAAGATTTTGAAACAAGTTAGAACATTATACAACGATTATTTCTTATTATTTATTGCATCTGTCATCAGGCTTTCAGAAACCAATACAGCACTTCCAATGAATAATAAACCCAATTGATCCGCGTTACTGATCCTCTTTCTTCAAAGGTTTTTCAAAGTGCTGGTAATCCTTGAGATTTGTCCAGTTTCCGCCCCAATCCCAGCCGAGTTCGATAAATTTTTTGACGATCGGATGATTGGCATCAAAGGTGCCGGGCGTGTTTGGATTGTAAATACCGTTTGGCGGTAAGAGAATTTTGCCTTTGAGGTAGGGATTTTGGACGGTGTTGATGTCGATCGCTCTGCCGTAAGCGTGGTTTGAAAGGCTTCCGCCGCCGGTTTTCTGACGATAGTTGAAAGCCGAAGTATTGTTGGCAATCATCGAAAGGTCATCGTCCCAACGCCCGTTTTTGCGAAAATTGGGGTGCGAAATCGGAATCGCCGATTGAATCGGGAATTTTTCCGCGAGCGCGAATTTGAACACTTCTTTAATGTCTTTGACAAGCGATTTATCAATCACGAGTTGCCCTTGATGAATTTTGCCGTCGAACGAGTAGTATTTGAGTTTGACAATTTTCTGACGCTTGCGAATATCTTTCGGACAATTCGGGTCTAAACCGTCAAACGCTTCCTGTTTGCTCATCTTGCTGTCAATTATCGGATGTTTCAAGGTGCCGCTCGCCTGTGCGAAAGCAAAGCCCGGCAGCAGCCCAAATAACATCAGGAAAAGTACGGTTTTTTTTAGCATAATCGAAATTATAGCCTTAAAGTCATCAATCGTTTTCTTTTGCACATTGAAATTATAGCGAAACAAAAGGATAATGTTTCATTGATTTTTAGAAAATAAAAAAAACCTAATGAGAATTTTAATTACCGGCGGCGCGGGCTTTATCGGTTCGCATCTTTGCGAAAGACTTCTGACCGAAGGCAACGAAGTTATTTGTCTCGACAATTTTTTCACAGGCCGAAAGGAAAATATCCTTCACCTGATGGACAATCATCTTTTTGAATTGATCCGGCACGACGTGACAGAGCCGATTTTTCTCGAAGTTGACCAGATTTATAATCTCGCGTGTCCGGCTTCGCCGGTTCATTATCAAT
>JBDTZT010000350.1:0-5251 GCA_040005005.1 Actinomycetota bacterium | reverse complement strand
TTGATGCGCTGCGCTTCGCCGCCCGAAAGAGTGGTCGAAGATTGTCCGATTTTGATGTAGCCAAGACCGACATCGAGCAGCGTTGAAAGTTTTTGTTTGATCTGCGGGATGTTTTCCAAGATAGGCAAAGCGTCTTCAATCGTCGTGTCGAGCAAATTTGCAATCGAAAGACCTTTATATTTAACCGAAAGCGTTTCGCGGTTATAACGTGCACCACGACAAACGTCGCAGGTAACATAAACATCGGGCAAAAAATTCATTTCGATGGTTTTTAGCCCGGCACCTTCGCACGCTTCGCAGCGTCCGCCCTTGACGTTAAAAGAAAATCTGCCTGTTTTATAACCGCGTTCTCTGGATTCGGGAAGCATCGCGTAAAGCTCGCGGATCGGCGTAAAAAGTCCGGTGTAGGTCGCCGGATTTGAGCGCGGCGTACGTCCAATTGGCGATTGGTCAATTTCGATGATTTTGTCAACCAGTTCCAAGCCTTCAATCGAATCGTGCGCGAGCGGCTCGATCGCCGATTTATAAACGTATTTGTAAAGCGCAGGATAAAGAATTTCTTCGACCAATGTTGATTTTCCGCTTCCTGAAACGCCGGTTACAACCGTCAAAAGTCCGAGCGGAAATTTCGCGTCAATGGCTTTGAGATTATGCGCCCGGGCGCCTTTGACCGTGATATTTGCGCCGTTCGGAAGCCTGCGCCATTCGGGAACTCCGATTTTTAGCTCGCCTTTGAGATATTTTCCCGTTAAAGAGGCGGGATTTTCGCTAATCTCCTGCGGCGTTCCGACGGCGACGACTTCCCCGCCGTGCGTTCCGGCAAGCGGTCCTAAATCAACCACATAATCGGCTTTTTCAATAGTTTCTTCGTCGTGTTCGACAACCAAAACCGTATTGCCCAGATCGCGTAAGTTTTGCAAGGTTTTAAGCAATTTTTGATTATCCCGCGGATGAAGTCCGATTGAAGGCTCGTCCAAAACATACAAAACGCCGCGCAACCCGGAACCGATTTGCGTCGCCAATCTGATGCGTTGACCTTCACCGCCCGAAAGCGTTTGTGAGGCCCGGTCCAAGGTCAAATAATCAAGCCCGACGGCTTGTAAAAATCGCAGACGTTCGCGGATTTCTTTCAAAACTAAACCCGCAATTTTTTCTTCACGCGGATTTAAGGTTATTTCGTCAAATTTTTCAACCGCGTGTTCAATCGGCAACGCCGTGTAATCGGCAATTCCGAGCTCCCCGACCTTGACCGCCAAACTTTCGGGTTGCAAACGTTTTCCTTCACAAGCCGCACACTCAACCGGCGCGACTAGTTCGTTTAACACGTCGCCGACTTTTGCCGACGGCGGATTTTCCATTCGTTCGCGCATTGCCCGCAGCGCACCTTTCCAGTCCGATTCGTATTTGTAAGTTCCCTGCTCAAAGGTCAAACGCTTTTTGGTCCCGTTCCAAAATGCGTCTTTGATTTCCGGCGGCAAATCGGCAAAAGGTAATTCTTTCAGGTTTTTGGTTTTTGGTTTTTGGTTTTTGGTTTCGCTTTCCGGTGAAAGTTCTTTGGCTTGGCGCTTTGCGCCGCCCGCTAACACAGCCGGTTCTGACTTTTGCAGATCTTCTGTGTAACGCTCAATAATCGCCGTCAAAGCCGATTGCAAATACTTGCCGCCCGTTTTATCCGTTTCGGCTAAAAATTTGATTTTACCCACAGGTTGTGATTGATCGGGCAAGATTTTGTTCGCGTCAATTTCCATCATCGTTCCCAAACCCTGACATTTTTTACACGCGCCGTAAGATGAATTAAACGAAAACGAACGCGGTTCGAGCGTGGCAATGTTGATTCCGCAATTGACGCAAGCCATTTTTTCGCTATAGAGCTTTTCTTCACCGTCAATGATCGAAACCAAAACCGCGCCGTCGGTTAATTTCAAAGCCGTTTTGACCGACTCGCTTAAGCGTACCTTGACGCCGTCTTTGATCAATAGGCGGTCAATGACAATCTCAATCGTGTGATTTTTGCGTTTGTCGAGCTTGATTTCTTCGTCGAGCTGGCGCATTTCGCCGTCAATTCTGGCGCGGGTAAAATCTTTCGCAAATTTTTCGATTTCTTTCTTAAATTCGCCCTTTCGTCCGCGCACGACAGGAGCAAGAATCATCACGCGCTCGCCTTCCGGCAAAGCCAGAATTCCGGTCACAATTTGTTCGACCGATTGACGCGTGATTGGCGCACCGCACTGATGACAATGCGGCGTTCCGATTGACGAAAAAAGCAGACGCAAATAATCGTAGATTTCCGTGACAGTTCCGACCGTTGAACGAGGCGAGCGCGAAACCGTTTTCTGCTCAATCGAAATCGCCGGAGAAAGTCCTTCGACCGAATCAACATCGGGTTTTTCGAGTTGGTCAAGAAACTGCCGCGCATACGCTGAAAGCGATTCGACATAACGGCGCTGCCCTTCGGCGTAAATCGTATCAAAGGCTAAACTCGATTTTCCCGAACCACTCAAACCCGTGATAACCGTCAAAGAATTACGCGGAATATCAACGTTAATATTTTTTAGATTGTGCTGTCGCGCACCGCGCACAGTGATTTGTTTAATACTCATTGTCTTACAGATAAAATATCCGGCTGTTAGCGAAACAATTATTTTAACAATTTTAGACGATAAAAAAAAGTAGTGAGAGGTCTTCAAACCAACTCACTACTGCAAACAAACGTGGCGCGTGCCGCCGCTTTTATCTATTTAAACAAACTTTACAAATATTTCTGGGCTAAATTTGCGATTTTTGAAGCCTGGTCATTTCCGTTAATACAACGACGGGCGCGCAAAAAATCAGTTATGTTGATATTAATATAATCGGAAATTTTGCGTCCGGTAAAAGTTCCGACCTTAAATCCGTGGATCAGCACAAACAACGCGACATTGCTGTCTAATGCCAGATCAGGATTGCCGACCAAATCGGCGTTCAGCAGATTGGAATATGTTTGGTAATTGTTCTTCCACGTCAACTGAACAAAACCGCGTCCGTAAAAAGGGTAATATCTTAAATTCTTTTTGCGCCAGACTTCTGACAGCCAATAGGCCTCGCGGACAGGTTTAAATGTTCTATTTGTTTCCCACTCGGCGGTTGCCAGAACATATGCCATTTGAGTTTTCAAACCGATGCCCTGCGATTGACATTCCCAGCGAATCGCCTCGATTGTTCCCTGATTGGTAGAAAAATCGTGGACTTTTCCTGAGCTGGTGTCGGTATTCAGCATTCCTTGCAGTTTTTCTATTGATACCTGACTAATTATTTCAGGATTTCCCTCGGAAACATCAGCTTCAAATTCAGACCAGGCAGTGCGTGTTTTCGGACCTATCAATCCATCTATTTCCCCGACCTGATAGCCCAAATGTTTAAGGGCGGACTGCAATTCCTTAACCTGAATATCATTTAGCAGAGCGAGCGGTTTCGGATCAGTTAATTTTGGTAATTCGACTAATTTCATTCGTTATCTCCTTATTGGTTTTTGCCGGAAAATATGTATCGAACTTCTGATTAAAAAATCAAAAGTACAATGTAGGATAAGGAATTCCAAACTGCCCAAATTCCACTAAAATAAAATGACTGGCCGTCACTAAATTGCTAATTTGGAAGTGCCTTAAAAATTGAATAAGAGATTTTTTCACGATTCGGATATTTTGTCAATATTTTCGCCCGCCATGTTTCCCTTCCATCCTTCGAATGAAAATACAGTTGTTTAATTTTTTCTAAGTAATAGTTCACAAATAGATAAAGGAATTGATTCGGAATAGATAAAAGATGAGAGATGATAACTGATAGATAAGCCGCCGTTTTATCTCTCATCTTTGATCTCTCATCTTTCATCTATTCCGAAGGTTAGTCCAAACTAATTCTGCATCACTACTTAGTTATTTTCAGTATAAATTGACCTTTAAGAGAAATTATTTGAAAACTCAGCCGAGTTTTTCGTTGACGAAGGTGAAAATTCCGGTTGCCACGCTGACGACAATAAAAGTCGCAATCGCCCGCCAAACTGTATCAACCACTTCTTTCTGCCAAATTGCCCAAATACATAAAGCTGTACTGGCAACCAGCGAAATCGAAATCACAGTAAATGAGATTGCACGAACAAGTTTCGGCTCGATCACGCCTTTGAGTTCTTGTTAGACACGCACAACTTGATCTTTTTTCTCAATCTCCATTTTACTTAGCCTAACATTTTCAATAGTTTTTTAAATTATTTACCTTGTGTGCAACTTAAAATGTAATGTTCCAAAAAGCTAAATCTTGTAAAATGTTTTTGGCAAAACCATTTTCTACAGGAGTTTAACTTTATGGAACGAGATATTTTTATCATTTTTGTCTATTGTTTGGTAGCCCAAATTATGCAAATTATCGAAAAAACTCATAAATTTCGCAAAAAAGGCTTTCCGCCCAAACTGACTGATGCCGAAGTCATCACTATTGAAATCTGCGGCGAATTCTTCAAACTGCACGAAGATACTGAGATCTATAACTATTTTAAACGTCATTATCTGCATTATTTTCCGAATTTACCAAGTCGCACTACTTTTGTTCGTCAATCAGCTAATTTGTGGCAAGCTAAACTGCTATGTCAATCTTTAATTGTCCAAATGGCTGACCAACAGCGTGACCAAATTCAATCCATTGACACGATGCCCTTGCCGGTTTGCACCTACACACGCGGCGGTTTTCGTGACAAACGCTTTCCGATGGTGGCTGAATTTGGTCATTGTGCCGCCAAAAAGATGAATTATTACGGCTTCAAACTTGGTTTGAGAATCGCTCGCAGTGGAATGATTACACATTTCCCACTACTTTCAGCCCGCACTCACGATGTTCATCACTTGGGAACTCTCATTGAAGGCTTTTCAGGAACAGTTCCGGCTGATAAAGGTTTCATTGACGAATACCGGCAAAGTTTATGGCAGGAAGAACAACTTACGCAAATAGTTACACCAAATCGAAAGAATATGAAAAGTGCGCCTGACCAGGTCACTTTAGTTCGGAAAACAAAATATTGGCGAAAATTAGTCGAAACGGTTAATTCACAATTAAGCGAAAGATTTCAAATAACAAAGATTAAAGTCAAAGATTTATGGCATTATCAAAATCGAATCTTTAGAAAAATAATGAGTCATACCGTGGCCGTCTTTTTGAATATGCAAATTGGTAATAAACCGCTTCAGTTGGCTCTATTAAATGATTTTTAAGTTGCACATAAGGT
>JBDTZT010000005.1:0-17778 GCA_040005005.1 Actinomycetota bacterium | reverse complement strand
AAACTCTTTTCGGTACGATCTCGTTCCTGCCGCGCTATGCGAGCTTGCCAAGCCGTCGTAATAATTCCGCCGATTAAACTCAAAACCAGCAATGTCGCCACTACCGAAGCTGCCCGGTTTCGCTTGATAAATTTTTCGCTGCGATAAAAAAAAGTATTTGGACGAGCTTTGACAGGCATGCCGTTTAAATAATTGCCGATGTCTTCGGAAAAGTCCTTAACCGACGCGTAGCGACGATTCGGCTCTTTTCGCAAAGCGGTCAGAATTATGTTGTCGAGGTCGCCCTTGAGAGATTTACGCTTTGCAATTTGAGTTTTACGAATTTCTTTTTTTTCTTCGGTTTTAGATTTTTGGGTTTTGGTTGGTCTGATTTGATCTTCCGCCGTGTTGCCGTGTTGCCGTGTCGCCACGTCGCTCGGTTTCGTCGGTTCGTTTTCACAAATTGCTTGCGCTATTTCGCCGATATTTTTGGAATCGGACTTAAAAGGTCTGGCGTCCGTTAAAAGTTCGTAGAGAATTACACCTAAACTGTAAATATCGGTTGCCGTCGAAACGCGGTCGCCGCGAATTTGTTCGGGCGAAGCATAATCAGGCGTGAAAGCGCGAAAGTCGGTTTGCGTTTGGGTTGCGTCCGCTTCGGTATTGATGAGTTTTGAAATTCCGAAATCCAACAATTTCGGCTCGCCGCTATTTGTGACGAGAATGTTTGAAGGCTTTAAATCGCGGTGAATGACAAGATGCTGATGAGCATATTGAACAGCCGAACAAATTTTTTGAAAAAGTACCAGCTGCGCCTTCACGTCCAAATCGTGGTGCCGGCAAAATTCAAGCAACGGCAAGCCTTCAACATATTCCATCACCAGATACGGCAAATTTTCCTCGGTGGCGCCGCCATCAAGCAATTGGGCAATGTGCGGATGTTCGAGATTGGCGAGAATTTGGCGTTCAATTTGAAAACGACGCAAAGTTTCGCGTTCGGCAAAATTATGTTTGACGACTTTGATGGCAACTTGCTTTTGAAAGGTTTCATCGGCGCGTTCCGCGAGAAAAACAACGCCCATTCCGCCGTGTCCGATTTCGCGCACGATTTTATAATTGCCGATCTGTTTGTCTTTAAGATTGCCGTTTCCGAATAATAGATCGACTTTGTCGAGAGCCGGAGTTTTGAGAAAATTTTCGGAATCGGAATCAAATATCATCAGCGATTCAATTTCTTCGCGCAATTCAACCGGACAACTTTTGTGAAGCCACGCGCGGCGTTCGGTATTTGGGATTTCCAGAACCTCGTCAAGAATCTCTTCAATTTGCTTCAGTTTCGCCAAGTCCATTATTAAATCGAGGTTTGCGATAATTCTCGAAAAAGCCAGAGCCGCGCAAAATTCCAATCGCGCCGGACTGTTTTTTCCGAAACTTCCAATACTTCCGCTATTTCTTTTTCGTTCAAGCCCGCAAAAAACCGCATTTCGACGACGGTTGCTTTGCGCTCATCAATCTCGGCAAGTTTTTCGAGCGCCGTGTTAAGTTCAAGCAGATCGGTCGCGTATTGTTCGACGGAAATATCCACGTCATCAATCGAAAGACGCTGTGCCGCCCCGCCGCGTTTGCCCGCCGCGTGTTCACGCGCATAATCAACCAAAATCCGCCGCATCAAGGTTGCCGCGACACCGAAAAAATGAGCGCGGTTTTGCCAATCCACCCGATTCTGGTCAATCAATTTGAGATAAGCTTCGTGAACCAGTGCCGTCGGTTGAAGCGTATGATCGCTGCGTTCGCGGCTGAGAAAAATTCGCGCCTGCCGTTTGAGTTCATCGTAAACAAGCGGAAAAAGTTCGTCCGCCGATTCTTTTTTGCCGCTGCTCCATGCCTTCAAAACCAGCGTGATGTCGCTTGAATTCATAGTTTCAGACATTTTAACAAAAAAAACTAAAACTTTGATTTTTTTTTGCAAAGGAATGTCCGTTTTTTTTCCGGATTTACGCGTTATTGATTGAAAGGTGATTTTCAGAAAACAAAATCACTTTTACGTAAAGTTTTTTTTACGAGATTATTGGTGAAATCATTATTGGAGGATATTTTTTATGGAAAACCCGGAACAAATCAGAGCGCTGTATCAAATAAGTCAGGCGATTACAAGTGTTGAGCAAAGTCTTACCCCGGCGGTGGCAGGTCAATTGAGAGCGTTGAGCGCAGGTATGGGCAGTGCCCTGGCTGGAAATAATCAAGCGGCTTTCCGCAATATTTTTCAGCAATTATATGTAATGGCGGCAACCCAGGCGAGAAATCCGGCTCTTTTGCAATCAATTCAACCGTATCTTCGTCCTGTTTTGGGTTTCGCCGGAGTAACCTGGGCGCGAATGGAAATCTGCGGGGCGGCGATTGCGGCGATTTTGGCTTCGGAAGCGCTAGCCATGCTAATGACTGTTATTTTGTACGTGGTTATTGCCGCTATCGTTATCTTTCTGATTTATATGCTGTTGAAGTTACTTTATGCGGCGTGGAATTGGGTACCCGCCCAAAATAATCCGCAACCGACGCAAACGCCTGATTGGAGCCGACTTCGATTGATACTGCTCGATCCGACTTTCGGTCCTGCCTATTGCATTAATAACGGCAGTCTGCCTTCCGGTATTGAAATAAAGATAAGCTAACCTGGAAAAATGAGGGCAAGGGATTTTTCCGTTGCCCTCATTTCCACAAAACAAAGTTTGCCTGCTTTACTGACTCTATGAATTGTCAAACGGATGATTTGCAAGGACGACGCGCATATTGACCTGTCCGAAAAGTGTTTCGATATAGGCGCCGAAGCGATGCAGAATTGGCACCAGGTCTTTTTTGTTTTGCGTGACAAGAACCTCTTCGATAAAACGCTCGACGGTTTCGCGGTCTTTGTAAAACAGAAAATTGATTGTCGTTTTGAGAAAATCGTTTAATTGTCCGTGAAGCAGATGCTTCGGATATTTGTCAGGATTTTGCTCGGCTTCTTTGACCGTCCGTAACACCAACCACAAATTTTGCCGCAGCAAAAGAGATTGTTCGAGTTTGATTTTCATTATCGGAAAAACTTTGTGGGTTTCGATATGTGGATCAATCATCTGCGCGAAATTGATTAAAGTAAGCTGAAAACTATTGTTCAAAAGCGCAAAAGCGGTTTCGATTTTCGCGTAAATCAGCGGCGTTGAACGCATCTCGGCAAGTCCCGCGAGTTCGTAATTATAAACTTTTTTAAGCTCTATCGAAGCCGTGTAAGCGGCGCCGTCAAGCTGCGCGAAAAGTTCGTCTTCTTCGTTCGGAAAACGCAGGAGACGATTGTTGATATAACCTGTCAATTCCTGAATCTGCTCGTAAACCCGCGAAAAAATAAGGAGCGAAGGTTTCAAAGGCTCATCTGTGCGGAGCATCGTTTCGACCACGCTCAGCCATTTCAAAATTTTCGCAAAACGCGGCAGAACAAGCCGCAAATCGGCTTCGGTCGCAAACGGCAAGGGCTTGCTTTCAAGCAGCGCCGTTAAAATTTCCGGCAGGAAATTCTCACCCGTTTTTTCAGCCCGCGTGATGAGTTTGGAAACAACTCCAACCGATTTCAGTTTATCCGCCAAAGTATTGCTCCAAGCCGTCCATTCGCCGAATTTGAGCGGTGCCGCGCGAAGCATTCCTTCATTGAGCAGAACAGCGTCTTTCAAAGCCAGCGAAAGTTTGTGGATTTCACCTTTGGAAATTTCAAATTCGCGTGTTACATCACCCAAATCGTCAATCAAATCAAAATTGTTTTCCGCTGATTTTGCCTCAGGTTGTTTGAGAATTTTGCTGAGCTGAAAGGTTAATCTCGAACATAAAAGCAGCGTCGAGTGAGTCAGACGAAACTCTTTCGTCCAATCACGCGAAGCCACCTTTGCACGATTTTCTTCAATAAACGAATGATTTCGAATATTCAGAAAACTTTCCAGACCCGAAAGCCAGAGACCTATTTCAAAAAACAGTTCGTCCCTCTCCGAAAAAATTGAAACCGACATAGTTTCAATTTTATCAGAACCAGTCGTCGGTAGAGCATTCGGCTCATAAATTGAAGTTGTTGTTACAGCAACGTCCAAAATTGAATTTCCCCTCGAATATTTCATTGATTTGGGAATAAGCGCGGTGCGGAAAAATCCGCTATATCATTTATAACCTAAAAAAGGCTGATTTGGCAACAAAAAAGTGGATTTTGGTAAAAAGTAAAAAGTAAAAAAGCAAAACTTTATTCCGATCTATCCTTTAACTTTGTTTTTTGCGCCTATTTTATTGTCATAATGTAATGTATGAAACTTCTTGTGGCAACGAACAATCATGGTAAAATTAAGGAACTAAAAGAACTTTTGAGAGATTTGCCCGTCAATCTTAAATGTTTAAATGATTTTGAAAATATTTTTGAGGCGCAAGAAATCGGCGAAACGTTTGCCGAAAATGCAGTTTTGAAAGCTAATTCATACGCTTTGCAAACGGGTGTTTGGTCACTATCGGACGATTCGGGTTTGGAAGTTGAAGCATTAAACGGCGCGCCCGGCGTTTTTTCCGCCCGTTACGCCGGAGAAAATGCGACCGATGAAGATCGAATCATAAAACTGCTCAATGAATTAAATCAAACGAAAGACGAATCACGCCGCGCCAGATTTGTCTGCGCGATGGCGGTCGCGGATGAAAAAGGCGAAATAAAATTTTTAACCGAAGGAATCTGTGACGGAACAATCGGCTTAAAACCGTGTGGCGTAAATGGTTTCGGCTACGACCCGATTTTTGTTCCGGACGGCTTTAAGCAAACATTCGGCGAACTTTCTCCCACGATAAAGCGCAAAATCAGCCACCGCGCACGGGCAATTGAAAAAATAATGCGATTTTTGCGCGGTTTTACGACACTTGAACTTGACCAATGACTTTTTCGCCTGTAGAATTCGGCACTTGAATATGTTTCTTATATGAAACGAAATTATTTTTCGGGGCGTAGCACAGCCCGGTAGTGCGCTCGGTTTGGGACCGAGAGGTCGGATGTTCGAATCATCTCGCCCCGACCAATCTGCTATCATTGGTTGGGAACTTATTTGCCCCTACCCGGTTTGCAATTAAGCAAGCAAAATTGTTCAATTAAGTAGTTTAGGTAGTATTTATTCACAAAACTTTGGAGGTTACAGATACATTATGGCGAAATTAACGCAAACAGAAATCGTCAACAATTTGGCGGACAAAACAGGATTGAAAAAAACCGAAGTGAAAAGCTTCTTCGATGCTTTGGCGGGCTTGGCAACAAGCGAAGTTAAAACAAACGGAGAATTTACTCTTCCGGGCTTCGGTAAACTGGTTAAAGCGACACGCAAAGCGCGTGAAGGTCGTAACCCGGCCACCGGCAACCCAATTAAAATTCCTGCGAAAACAACCGTTAAATTCCGTCTCGGCAAAGCATTGAAAGATGCTGTCAGCTAAAACGGATTCTGATTTCTAGTTTTTAAACCGGCCGGTAAACTGCAAAGTTTACCGGTCTTTTTTTATCCTTAAAACTGATTTAAGAAAAAATTCACAAATGTTAAAAAAAAATGGTGACAAAAAAAAAATTTTCTGATAGCATTACCTTACATTCGTTGAAAAACAACCGACAGTTTCAAAATTTATACAAATTAGAGGTTAAAGATTTCAACTAATTTGTGAAAAATCACCGATTATTTGGAGAGGTTTCATGAAGTTCGTTGCCTGTGGCAACAAAGAGGTTTTATAAATACTTAATTCCAATGAAGGAAGGAGAAGAATATAAAGTGGCAGCAACAAAACAAATGACATTGCAGGAAAGAATCTTGCAGATTGATCATATACAGGCACGCCGTTTCGCCAAATTAGGCGGTGCGGCATTGGAAATCGCAAGCGAGGGAATCATCAGACATCTGCGGGCTTGCGCTCGAATGGATGTTAACCCTGATGCTTCAGCAGTGCGCGAAATCATTGACGATGCATTAAATGGCAGAAGAGTCTTTGCCGAAACGTCAAACGATCTTTTAGCCGCCTAGATTTAATTTTTATATTTTTTTGTAACATTTTTTGACCGCCTTGTTTTTGGCGGTCTTTTTTATTTATCCGTTTTCAATTTAACAGAATAAAGTGTGTAAGCCGGAAAACCGGCGATTAATTCCCGTTGATACCATTTATCAATATTCGTAAAATCGGGTTGCCAATTACTCGGTACGGTGACGTAGGAAAGAATCGTCTCAGGGGATAAGCGCGGGTTGAAGTTTTTGATATATTCGCCGTAAATCCGTCCTTCTTGCTCAATTTCACTGTAGGTCAGCGGTTTATAGGCAGAGTTCAGACGGTCTGTGTGCCGACCCCAACCAAAAAGCGCAATTATCGAAACAAAATCGCCTTTCGTTTTCATCGAATCGGCGAGGTATGCCTCGTCAACACCTTGAAAATACAGATATTGATAATAACGCTCCTTGTTTTCCTGCCACGAGACGCCCGCAAAAATGTGCTGATGCCGCGCCCAGAGAACCGATTGCGGCGCGAGAGTCGGCAAATCATCGCCTTCGAGCATCGAAAATGGCATAATCACGGTTTTGTGCGTGTCGCCGTTGGCAGCCGCGAGTTCATTTAAACGCCGAGCAATGTCCATTCCTTGATCTCGCGCGATATTTGCTTCGTCCAAAACGCGTACCGTATAATGACACTCGACAAAGCCCCAAACGACCGCCAGGAGCGCGACCAAAGCAATTAAAACCCTCGCAACCGACTTGTTAAATAGTTCAGATTTCTTTAACCAGATGCCGACTGCGACCACAAGCGAAAGTGCGGCGACGTAATTTCCGATAAAAACCTGATAATGAATCGGCTGCAGTGAGCGTCCGGTGATGATTTGCTGATTGAAAACGACCAGCGGCACAAGCGCCAGCGACACGGCAAAGAGCGTTTCGCGTTCTTTCAGATGTATTTTTTTGAGCGCAACTCCGATAATCAGAATCAGCAGAACAACCACGCTGATATATTCCGGAACGCGGTGGAAATCGGGCGCGTGAGTTAACACCAAAAGCTGCACATCATCCATCGTTTGCGAACGATGCGAGAGCATCATCGCGTATGGAATGAGCGACAGCAAACACCCCAAACCAAGCGCAATAAATGCTTTACAATCTTTCCAAAAACCTTCGGGACGCGCTAGTGTCCAGACAATAAACAAACAACCGAGCCACGCGAGAGCAGTCGTCCAGGTATAAAAATATGAAAAGTTTGTAAAGGCAAAACAGAGCGACGCGAGAACGCAATAAATGATTCGTTTGCGTAAATCTTCCGTCTTCAATAGCAGCCAGACGAGCGCCATCATCGCCAGAAAGAAAGGAAACGGCAGCGCGGGAATATAACGTCGAAACGCGGGAAAATATGGATAAGAATAACTGAAATCAAAAATCTCCCCAATCGCGCCTTCGCCCGCTGCGAGCGCACCTCCGGCTAATACAACGAGGCTTCCCATCATCGCATAGAGTGAATCGCCCGTTACATTGCCGATTAGCCAAAACGCCGCGAGAGCCGCTGAGAATCCCGCCAAAACACCCGCAATCGTCATCGCCCAAGGCGTGCCAACACCAAAAACTCGCGCTGGAATCGCAATTGCATAAGGCGAAGCAAACTGTATCGAGAATAGTGATTCAGGCTGCGGATTGTCGGGAGCGTCATCGCGTCCGGTGTACGGGTCGTTGCGCCGCGGTCGGCCGTCCATCAACGCTTTGACATAAGCGGAATACGCCACTTCGTCAATGTCGTTGTAAGCATATTGCCCTTGCCAATCGCTGCCGCGCAAATACCACATCTTAAACTGCGGATAAAGCGTAAAGATTGCTAAAAAAAGTCCTGCGATGATTCCGAAACGCCAAAGTAATTTCATAGCCTAAAGTCCCAAGTCTCAAGTCCCAAGTCGAAACAATTCTTGACGGTGGAACTAAAAAACAAAAGAATTCCCAGATTAGCACAGATAAACTTATATGAAAAAAATACAAGGCAGACAGTGAAGACGGATTTCAGACTTGAGACTTGAGACTTGGGACATTAGACTTAGGATATGAGTTTGAAAGATAAAATTGTTTCTGAGATGACCGCCGCGATGAAAGCAAAGGACGTGAATCGGCTTTCGACCTTGCGAATGGCGAAAGCCGCCGTGATGAACGAGGAAAACAAACGCGGCACCGGCACGATTCTGACCGACGAGGAAGTGTCCAAAATTCTGCAATCGCTCGTCAAACAGCGCAAGGATTCGATCGAGCAATTCACCAATAACGGACGCACCGAGCTTGCCGAAAAAGAGAAAACGGAACTCGCCGTGCTCGAAGAATACCTTCCGCAAGCCGCGACGCCCGAAGAAATTGCCGAAGCCGTTGCCGAAGCCGTCGCCGAAACCGGCGCGAGTTCGATGAAGGAAATGGGTCTGGTCATGAAAGCCGCGCTCGCCAAGCTGCACGGCAAAACCGCCGATGGTAAACTCGTCAGCGAAACCGTCAAAGCGAAACTTTCCTAATCAATTACAATTACGAATTGCCGAAGCCGCAAAACTTCGATCCGCAATTCGTAATTTGCAATTGATTTCTTCCGTTCACACACTTCTGCTCAACCAACCCGCACCTGACCAAAAAATGTTCCGCGAACTGGTTTATTAAAAAGTAAAAACCGATATTAATGAGGCCGCTGCAACCTTTTTAATAGTTTGGGTAATCTGAACTTTCAGACTATGAAACGAGAAGATCAAAGAATTTGTAAGCCGCTTGTGTTTAAATTTTTGTTTGCGTTGATGCTGATATTTAGTTTCTCAATTATGAGTTTCGGGCAGACCCTGGAATCTGATGAAAGTTCTGTCGTTAATGTTCCCGAACAATTTATGAAACAGGTCGTGCGGAGAATTTTAGTCTGGTCTTTCAAACCGCGAAGCCAGCCAAAGGTCATTTTTCTTTCCAAAGCAGGAATTAAAAAATCGTGGCTGCCGAAAATTAAAAACATCGAGTTTCGATTGCTCTCTGACGGAGAATATAAGCAAAGAAACGAATGGATTTACTTTTTCACGGAAACCGAAGTTTCAGAAGGTAAATATCAAATCGGTTTCGGTCTCGGTGATTATCAATGCAATTCGACGGGAGACAGTTGGTATTTTCGTATAACAAAACAAAAAGTCAGAATATGGCAAAACGGCAGTTTCGGCAGCGGTTGCGGCGGTTCTCCTAATGGTTTAGGTTGACAAAATAGAAAGAGCGAGAAAATGTCCCGCTCTTTCTATTTAAATTCGATTGCGCCCTCAAGCTTCGTGCGCGGCTTCTACTGTTTTAACCGAAAATATTCCGCACTTTGTCCATGAACGATTCGTCCTGAAATTCGATGTCCTCGATCTCGGCAAGTTGTTCGAGCAGTTTGCGCTGTTCTTTGGTT
The DNA here is from genome assembly GCA_040005005.1 of Actinomycetota bacterium. Lineage (GTDB taxonomy): Bacteria > Acidobacteriota > Blastocatellia > Pyrinomonadales > Pyrinomonadaceae > JAFDVJ01. The sequence goes on along the minus strand of JBDTZT010000005.1, from coordinate 8,361 downwards.
AAGGTTTTCGGCGTAATCAGCGTTACGGCGACGAACAAATCGCCGCGTCCGCGTCCGCCAAGGACGGGCATTCCCTGCGATTTCAGACGGAAAACCGTGCCGGTCTGTGTGCCCGCCGGAATTTTTAAATCTTCTTCGCCGTCCAGAGTTTTGACCTTGATTTCTGCGCCAAGTGCGGCTTGCGCGAAAGTTACGGGAGCCGCCGAATATAAATTCGCGCCCTGCCGTTCAAAGGTTTCGTGTTCTTCAACGTGCAGAACGACGTAAAGATCACCCGTCGGTCCGCCGCTCACGCCCGCTTCGCCTTCGCCGGTAACGCGCAGCCGCGAACCTGTTTCAACGCCCGCCGGAATCTTTAGTTCAAGCGTTTTTTCCTTCTCGATGCGTCCCGCACCGCGACAATTCTTACACGGCGATTTGATGATTTTTCCTTTGCCGCTGCAATTCGGACAAGTTCGCATGACGCTGAAAAAACCTTGCTGATAACGCGTCTGACCGCTTCCCTGACAGGTGATGCAGGTTTCGGGTTCAGTTCCCTTCTCCGCCCCGCGACCATCGCATTCCTCGCACTTTTCAAGCCGCGGAATGCGAAGTTTTTCGTCTTTGCCGAGCGCGGCTTCTTCAAGCGTGATTTCCATATCGTAACGCAAATCCGCGCCGCGTTGGGCGGCACTTCGCCGCGAACCGCCGCGTTGTCCGCCGCCGCTGAACAAATCGCCGAAGCCGAACAGGTCGAAAATGTCTTCGATGTTGGTATAGCCTTGCTGGTCAAATCCGCCGAAACCTTGCCCGTTCGCGCCCGCATGTCCGAAACGGTCGTAAGAGGCGCGTTTGTTTGTGTCGGACAAAACCGCATAAGCCTCCGCCGCTTCCTTGAATTTGTCTTCTGCCGCGTGGTCGTTCGGATTTTTGTCGGGGTGATGCTGAATCGCTAATTTGCGATACGCGCTTTTAATTTCTATTTCAGTGGCGGTCTTCGTGACGCCTAAAATTTCGTAATAATCTCGTTTACTCATAAATTCGTAATTTCAAATTTCAGATTACAAATTTCAAATTGCTAAATCTAAAATTGCCAAATCTAATAAATGAAGAACGCCAGCCCAATCGAATGAACTGACGTTCTTTTATATTTTGCGACAACCTGCGGATTTTCTCAAGCCTTTGAAAAGTAAAAAAGTAAAAGTTGTTGTTGAGGAGATAACTTTTTCACTTTTACCTTTTTTTAGTTTTCTACTTTTAAACCATTACCATCAGGGCTTCGGTTAATTTATTCGCGGCATCTTCGGTTTTTTTCAAAGCATCATTAATTGCTTGCGGATCACCTTCGGCCAGTGCATCTTCCGCATCGCCCAAAATGCCGTTGATTTCCTGCTGTTGTTTGACTTCGAGCGATTTGCCGTATTCAATCAACGTTCGCCGTGTATTTTTGACAAGCGAATCGAGCCGGTTGCGCGACATAATCAAATCCTTCGTTTCCTTGTCTTTTTCGACCGAAGTTTCCGCTTCCATAATGAGTTTGTCAATTTCATCCGGCGCCAGTCCCGACGACGGCGTGATTTGCATCGCCTGTTCGAGCCCGGTCATTTTATCCTTCGCCGAAACATTGACGATGCCGTTCGCGTCAACTTCAAACGAAACGTCAATCTGCGGAACGCCGCGCGGGGTGGGCGGAATCCCGACGAGTTCAAATTTACCAAGACTTCGGTTGCCGCTCGAAACTTCGCGTTCACCCTGCAAAATATGAATTTCGACCGACTGCTGATTGTCCACAACGGTCGTAAAAGTCATCGTATTTTTGAGCGGAATCGTCGAGTTGCGCGGGATAAGTTTGACGAACAACCCGCCGCGTGTTTCGAGACCTAAGCTCAGCGGCAAAACGTCGAGCAGAACAATATCCTTGACATCGCCTGTCAAAACGCCGCCCTGGATCGCCGCGCCCATTGCGACAACTTCGTCCGGGTTGATTTCCGCCGAAGGTTCTTTACCGAAAACTTCCGTGACGGTTTTAGTGATCACCGGCGAGCGCGTCTGTCCGCCGACGAGAATGACTTTATCAATATCGTTCGGCTGAAGTTTGGCGTCCCAGAGAGCTTTCTGGCACGGTTCGACCGAAGATTCGACCAAATCCTGGACGAGTTCTTCAAATTTCGAGCGCGTCAAAATCGTGTTGATGTGTTTCGGTCCGGTCGCATCCGCCGCGATAAACGGCAGATTAACGGTCGTTTCCATAACGCTCGAAAGTTCGCATTTGGCGCGTTCCGCCGCTTCTTTTAATCGCTGTAAGGCCAGCCGGTCTTCTTTGAGATCAATTCCGTTCTCGGCTTTGAAGCCTTCGACGAGCCAATTAATGATGCGCTGGTCAAAATCTTCGCCGCCCAAAAATGTATTGCCCGAGGTCGAAAGAACTTCAAAAACACCGTCGTTAATTTCTAAAATCGTGATGTCGAACGTGCCGCCGCCGAGGTCATAAACAGCGACTTTTTCCGACTTTTGTTTGCCGAAACCATAAGCCAGTGCGGCGGCCGTCGGCTCATTGATGATGCGCTCGATTTCGAGTCCGGCGATTTTTCCCGCGTCGCGGGTCGCCTGCCGCTGCATATCGTCAAAATAGGCCGGAACGGTGATAATCGCTTCGGTGATTTTAACGCCCAAGAATTCTTCCGCCGCCAGTTTTAATCTTTGCAGAACGATTGCCGAAATTTCGGGCGGGCTGTAAACGCGGTCGAGAACCTGAATATGGGCGTCGCCGTTCGGGGCTTCGACAATCTCAAACGGCACGGTTTCGCGCATTTTCTGCACTTCCGCCGAATCGAACTTCCGCCCGATGAGCCGTTTGACGGCATAAAGCGTGTTCGTCGGATTGGTAACGGCCTGGCGCTTGGCAATCTGTCCGACAAGCCGCTCGCCTTTTTCCGTAAACCCGACCACCGAAGGCGTTGTTCTGCCGCCTTCTTTGTTGGGGATAATCTGCACCGCACCGCCTTCTAAAACCGATACACAGCAGTTCGTTGTTCCTAAATCAATTCCAATGACTTTACTCATATTTTCTCTGAGACCTTTACGGATGTAAACTACTGGGAAATGCTGAAACTATTCAGTTTCTAAAATATCGTCCGCCGCATTTAAGACGGTTTCGGGAGAACCATTTTGGGCATTCGTTCGGGAGGAAGTCGAAACTTTAACCATTGCCGCCCGGATAATTTTGTCGCCGATGCGATAACCGCGCAAAAGCTCGCCGGTGACGGTATTCGGCGGATATTCTCCGCTTACTTCCGTTGCCATCGCTTCGTGGAAATGCGGGTCGAAAGGCGCACCGACCGCAGAAATCGGCGACACGCCCATTTCCGCTAAAACCTCGTTTAATTGCTGATTGACCAAAATAATACCTTCAAAAAACTGGTGGAAATCCTGAGATTTCCCTTCGGAATGGGTTGCGGCAAAATCCAAAGCGCGATTCATATTATCCAGGACGGGCAGTATTTGCGTCGCTAAATTACTGATCTGATTAAGAAAAGTTTCACTTCGTTCGCGCTCGATTCGTTTTTTATAGTTATCAAAATCAGTCTGCCTTCGCCGCATTGTTTCCGCTAATTCGACGCGTTCGATTTCCAATTTTGAAGCCTGTTTTTTTATTTGTGAAAGTTGTTCTTCAAGAATGGAAACTTGCCCGTTTTTCGGAGCAAAATTATTAACAACCGGTGGAATTTGAGGCGTTTTTACGGGTTCGATGGCAAATTCCGATTTGATAAAATTAGGCGAATTAGTATCGTCAAAATCGGCTTCGTCAAATTCGATGGATAAATCCGAGGAAATGTGAAGGTCTTTCTCCTTTGCTTCCAATTCCTTGATAAAATCCTCGATCGAAAGCGAATTTTCTTCTTCAATTTCACTCACAAGATTTTCTGTATTTTCTATTTCGTTATTGAAATCCATTTTGCGGCTCGTTTGATTAATGATTTTAGAGAAAACCGTCATTTTGACGGCTTAGGATCGGAACAGGATTTTTTCAAACTGCTTAGTTGTTTGAGTATTCCTTAGACATAAACTTTTCGAGAATTCGGGCAACATAACCGACAATCGAAATAATTCTCGCATATTCCATGCGCGTCGGACCGAGAACGCTCAAAGTTCCGATTGCCGTGCCGGTCCCGATGCGGTAAGGCGCGGTAATCAAGGTGCAGTTTCGTAAGGTGGAAGCCGAATTTTCGCTTCCGATGACGACCTGAACATTGCCTCTCGCCGATGCATCGCGCAGGATGCATTCATTGAGAATCTGCATCAGACGCGATTTTTCTTCAATCGTCCGAAGCAGTTCACGAAGTCTTTCCAAATCGGCAAAATCTCGTTTGGTTAAAATATTTGACGTGCCGTCAACATAAACCTCGCCCGAAAAGTCTTCTTCGTCCTCAATACTCTGCGAACAAAGAATGATTGCCGTTTGCAGTAATTTGTCAAAAAGGGCTTTTTCTTCGTGCATCAATTTTAAAATCTTTGCGCGAATTTCCGCCAAACTTTTGCCGCTGAATTCGACGTTCAAATAGCGCGCCGTGCGGTCAAGTTCTTCCTGCTTCAAAGTTTCGTTAAGCCGGATAATTTTGTTATGCACAATATTCGGCGCGGAAACCAACACGACCAGAATTCGCTTGTCGGAAAGATTAACAAATTCGATATGCTGAAGACGGTCGTTTGCCAAACTCGGCGAAACGACGATCCCGATATTATTTGAAAGAGCCGAAAGCAGTTGCGAAGTTCGTTCCATCAGACGGTCGGGAGTGTTTTGCAATTCGCTTTCCAAAAAGCCGAATTCATCGCCGATAAAGCGCAAATCTTCTTTGGAAAGACTCAAAACTCCGAGCAAATTGTCAACGTAAAAGCGATAACCTTTGTCAGTCGGAACGCGTCCGGCGGAAGTGTGCGGCTGTTCGAGCAAGCCCGTTTCTTCCAGTTCGCCCATTACATTTCTGATCGAAGCCGAACTAAGTCCAAATGAATTGACAAATTTTTCCGCAATAATTTTTGAACCGACCGGTTCGCCCGTGATGAAATGTTCACCGATAATTGCCGAAAGAATAGCTTGCCCGCGAATGTCAGGATAATTGATTTTTCTTTCTGATGTTAAATTTGAATCACGGACAGACATTTTTATTTCGGTGGGTTTGATGCATATCTTTTAAAACGATATGCTTCCGCTATTAAAACGAATAACATTTTATTGCCAAACCTGTCAAGAATTATTAGTTAAACTGTGATTAACAACATTAACTTTATCGAATCCGGCGAAATGTTCTTTAAGATGACTGAAAACCTCGAACAAATTAAAAATTTTTATGAAGAAGCCTTTCGCGCTTTTGACGCAAACCGCACAACGCCCGAAATCGAAGTCCGTTTTTATCCGTATATCGGCATCAATCACACGATCCGGCTGCGCAACGGCAAGATTTTTGTCCGCCTCGCCGAGCTTTGCCGGACAATGCCGCTGAACGCGCAAAAAGCATTGGCATTTATTCTCGTTGCCAAACTGCTGAGAAAAAAAGTGCCGCCGGTGGCGCGTCAAATTTATTCCGGTTTTGTCAAAACCCAGGAAATCCGCGAAAAGGCGACTGAAAATAAAAAGTTGCGCGGGCGAAAAATCATTACTTCGGCGCAGGGAAATTTTTATGATCTGGACGAGATTTTCGACGATCTGAACGAAACTTATTTTAGAAATTCGCTGCCGAAGCCCGTTTTAACGTGGTCGTCGCGCAAAACTTACCGGATCTTGGGGCATCACGATTCAACGCACGAAACGGTCGTTGTGAGCTGTTCGCTGGACGATAAAAAAGTGCCGAAATATGTCGTCGAATTTGTCGTTTTCCACGAAATGCTTCATATTTTTCACCCGACGATTCACCAAAATGGCCGCCGCTACAACCACACGCCCACCTTTCGCCGCAACGAACGAAAGTTTCGCTATTTTGAAGAAGCGGAAGGCTGGATCGAGCGAAACGTAAAACATTTGAAGCAAAAGGCAAAGAAATGATTTCAGCCGCCGAGAACACAGAGCAGACGGAGAATTTTTTACTTAAATTAAGACAAATAAAACTCTCTGTGTTCTCGGTGGCTAAAACTAATTATCAAACTGCTCCAAAATTCTGCCGATCAATCCGAACGGCGAAACGGTTTTGCGTTCGATGCCTGAAGCATTAAAGCGCGTTTCGGTCGTAAAAACCGTCAGCATTTGCAGATTTTCCGCTCTTTTTTCGCCCAAAACTTCAACCGTTTTTTCGGTCGAATCTTTTCCGTAAGTGACGGCAACCGCGTTGCTTTCGGTGAATTTTTTCCACACGCCGTTTTTTGTAAAATTCTGTCCGTTTTGCTTTGCCTGCAAACATTTCAGAACACTTTCGGCGTCGCCTAAAATCAGCTTATTTTCGACAAAAGCCGTGACGCTCGCGCCGTCAGCCGATTTCCAGACCTCGGCGTTTTCCCGCTTTTCGCCTGCGACTTTAAAGTTTATTTCGGCGATGGATTTTTTCAGTTTTTCTGCGTCTTTGACAGTAGCAATTGCTGCCGTTTTGTCGCCTTCCGCGTCAAAGGTTGCCGTCCAAATCTCCGAGTCAACCGCGCTTAGAAAAGTTTCCGCGTCCGCCACGCCGTAAGGTTCGAGCAAACTTCCCGAAAAGGTTGTCAAAATTTTTGCGCTTGCCGCGTCCGTTTGTTTCCTCGCGACAAGCAGCAAACTGCCCCACGCAATTTGCGGATTTTGCAAATTGTAACGCGTCGCGCCGGAAATATCCGACGGCAAAAATTCGGCTGAATTCGTTTGATTTTGCGATGACGGAACGAGCGTTTCTTTGACGACCGACGTAGTTTCGGGCGTTAAAGAAACTGTGTATTTATCCTCGATTCCCTGCTCGGTTTTGGTTGCCGTCCAGAAAATTTCCCTGACCGAATTTCGCAGGACTTGCGGCAGAACACGCGCGATAAAACTTCTTCCCTGTTCGTCGTCGGTTGCGTCCATCGCGGTCGAAACTCCGGCGAGATTTGAAATTTGCGCAATGCCGTCGGTCGAAACATAGCCGAAAGCAAGCGCACTTTTAGCCGTTTCGCGCATTTTTGCCAGCGATTCGTTTTTTATTAAACTATCGGATTCGCCGCGAAAAACCGCCAAAGATTTTTCGAGCGCGGCCGCGTCGTTGCTGAAAAATATTTTGCTGCCGGTAACAAACGCAAAAACCTTGCGTCCGTCTTTTGCCGTCCAGACGAAAGATTTTCCGCCGTTTTTGTCCGCTGCGTCCAGCGTTACTTCGCCGCCGTAAGTTTCGTTGACGAATTCGCCTAAAGTGTTTTCGGTAAACTGCAAAGCATAGCGATTCCAGGTGTGCGTATCGGCAATGGCGACAAAACGCGGCTTAAAATTAAGCACCGAATTTTCCGCCGTGACCTGATTTTCCGACGCTTCAAAACCCGTTACGGCAACCGCCAGCTGCATTCCGCCGAGCGCGGAAAAATCGGGTTTCTTTTTTGCCGCGTCCTGAAAGGCTTTGTTTTCGGTCAAAGCATCGAGCGTTTTGCCAAGATCGCTCGTTTCAAGATAAACAAGCGTATCGCTTGGCGCAAAAGTGCGCAAATCGGTCGGCGGCGAACTGCACGAAGAAAGAAATATTATCCACAGATGAACACAAATGAACACCGCCAGAAAACGGAATTTTTCAATTCGTAATTCGTAATTCGTAATTCGTAATTCTACTTGTTGTTTCATTTTTATGTTAAAATCCCGAATAATTATGGATAAAATTTTCGCAGATAATATTTTACAAGGTAAAGTCGCGTTTGTAACAGGCGGCGCGACGGGAATTACGGGCGGCGTCGCGCGCGCCTTTTCCGAAAGCGGTGCGCGCCTGGCGATAACTTCGCGCAAGGAAGAAAATCTGATTGCGATGAAACAGTTTATCGAGGAAAACGGCGGCGAATGTTTTGCGGTCGCGGCGGATGTGCGCGATTACGCGGCGGTCGAAAACGCGATTGCCCGCACGGTCGCGCATTACGGCAAGATTGATATTGTCGTCAACGGCGCGGCGGGAAATTTTCTTTGCAAAGCCGATGAACTTTCGGCCAACGGTTTCGGAACGGTCGTTGATATTGACACGAAAGGAACGTTTAACGTCTGCCGCGCCGCATTTGAAGAGTTGAAAAAATCGAAGGGTCAAATTCTTAATATTTCCGCGACTTTACATTACTTGGCAACGCCGATGCAGATTCACGTTTCGGCTGCCAAAGCGGGCGTTGACGCGATTACGCGCAATCTGTCGGTCGAATGGGGCCGCCACGGCATCCGCGTCAACGGCATCGCGCCCGGACCGATCGAAGACACCGAAGGAA
>JBDTZT010000349.1:0-5258 GCA_040005005.1 Actinomycetota bacterium | reverse complement strand
TTTAATTTTCAATTTGAAAATTTTGATACCCGCGTTGTATTTTCCGAAATATAACGCGGGTTTTTATTTGCGTCGGTCGAAATTTAATCGGAAAATTCGTTTATGAAAAGTTTAATGCTAAAAAATGTTCAGGCGGTTCTTCCAAACGAACAGGTTGAAAATGTTGCGCTATTGATTGAAGATGGGAAAATTACCAAAATAACAAAAGAACCTATGGATTCTTCGGTTGAGGAAACATTTGAACTTTCAGATAAAAAACTTTTCGCAGGATTTATTGACATCCACAATCACGGCGCGGTCGGCGTTGATGTCAACGAGGCGAACGCCAACGATTTACGTGAAGTCGGCAAATTTCTCGCTAAAAACGGAGTGACGGCGTGGCTTCCGACATTTGTGCCGGATTCTGACGAAACTTATCAGAGAGTAATAAATTCCGTCGAAGACTTAATGAAAATTCAAGCCGAACAGCCGATTGCTCAAATCGTCGGCATCCATTATGAAGGCGTTTTTGCAAACACGCAGATGTGTGGTGCGCTGCGTCCCGAATATTTCAAAACCTTTCGCGGAAGTGAATTAAATTCTTTGCCGAGGCTTCGAAACGGCGCCCATCTGACGACTTTCGCGCCCGAGATCGAAGGCGGCATCGCACTTGTCCGTGAACTCCGAAAACAAAACTGGATTCCCTCAATCGGACATACGCGCGCCGATTTTGCGACGCTCGAAAAAGCATTTGAGGCGGGCGCGCGGCACGTAACGCATCTTTTCAACGCGATGACGGGCGTTCATCACCGCGAAATCGGCGTCGCCGGTTGGGCTTTGACAAAGGACGAGCTTTCCTGCGAAATTATTGCCGACGGCATTCACGTTCATCCGCGAATGCTCAAATTCGCGCTCGATAATAAACCTTCCGATAAATTATTGCTGGTCAGCGATTCAGTCGCGCCGACCGGACTCGGCGACGGTGATTTCGATCTTTGGGGCGAAAAGATTTCGGTCGCGGGCGGCAGGACGCAAAACGAACGCGGAAGTATTGCGGGAAGCGTCATCACAATGCTCGACGCCGTTAAAATGTATCTTTCGCTCGGCGTCGCGCCGGCGCAAGTTTCAAAAATGGCGAGCGCCAATCCGGCGCGGCTTTTGGGTTTGGAAAAATCACACGGCACCATCGAAGTCGGCAAACGTGCTGATTTAGTCGCGCTCGATGATGAAGGGAATGTAAGCCTTGTATTAATCGGCGGAAAGATTGCGCTTAACGGCAATTAATTCAGACAAGGTATTTTTATTAATTTTTGTGAGTTAAACAGTAGAAAATTAAGATTGAGCCGTCATTTTTCTTGGCGTCCTGGCGGGAGAAAATTCATTTTTCCATTGAAGTTATCGGTGATAATACAAACTTATTTTCCCGCCAAGCCGCCAAGAAATGCGTAAATTCTGCGAAAACTTTGGTTCACAAAGTTATGAAGATTGAATCTGAATATCCGGTTCATCCTGTTTGAACTTCTTTCGCGTGACGAGAAAAACACCTGCAAAAACGAGAATCGCCGAAATCAAAAGGCGAATGCTAAAATGTTCACCGAGAAAGAAAATAGCCGCCATAAAACCCATTAGCGGTTGGAGATAAATATAAACGGCGACGATTGAAGGTTCGACACGCGACAATGCCCACGCGTTCCAAAAGTAAGCCAAAATGGTCGGGAAAATGACGAGTCCCGCGACGAAAGCCCATGAATTCCACGAAACTTCCGCGAGATTGACCGTTTGCAGTGCGACGAAACCAACCGGCACATTTATCAAACTCGCAAACAGAAAAAGCCAAGCGATAGATTTGAGCGCCCCGTAACGCGAAATCAGCCGTCTTGAGATTCCCAGATAAATCGCGTAGCAAAGACTGTTCAGCACAATCAGAATGTCGCCTTGCGTCGTCTGTGAACCAAAACTCGCCCGCGTCGGATTGATCAGATAAATGACGCCGAATGCCGCCAGCACAATGCCGCACGCCTTGCGCCGCGAAAGAAAATCGGTGCCGAGAATGACACTGATGAGAATCGTAAAAATCGGAATCGTAACCGAAATCAGCGCGGTATTAACGGCTGTCGTCAGCGACAGACCTTTGAAAAAAAGCAATTGATTAAGCGTCACGCCGATCAGGGCAAAGAGCGCAAATTGCCAATAATCGCGGCGGTTGTCAAGCGCCAGATTGCCGCGAAATCTTTGTAGAAAATAAAAAGCCAGGGCCGCGCCGCCGACTCGGAAACCGACCAGCGCAAAGGGCGGAAAAGCGAGCAGCGCAAATTTTCCGAGGACGGTTGCGGTCCCGAAAAAGACCTGCACCATAAAGAGCGCAATGTGCGGCGCGTAATAGTTACGGGAAGGTATTTTCTCCATTTAGTAAAAGAAAAATGCTAACAAATTTGCTGTCTAAATGTCAGTTTGGAAAAAAGATATGTTAAGATTATGATTGATAAAAGTTATAATTCAAAGCATATTTGCGAGAAAATAAAAAAACGTATGCCGCTAACGCCGGAACAAAAAATCCTGAAAAAAAGAATCTATAATCGGTTAAAAGTTGATGAACCTATTTATCCGGGCGATGACCGATACGTTCTGCTTTACAATGATCTTAACACCGATCCGGTGGCTAATTTGAAAGAACATATTGATTTGACCGACGTTGAAAGTATGCAATTTTTTTCGGGTTTTCGCGGTTCGGGAAAATCGACCGAGCTGTTAAGGCTGAAAGATGACCTTGAGCAAGACGGCGTTTTTGTGATTTATGCCAATGCTTTGGATTACATCAATCCGGCGGAAGAACTCGATATTACTGATTTGATGATAGTCGTCGCGGGGGCTTTCAGCGATGCTTTGGAAGCGGATGCGAGAATAGGCAAAAATATCCAAAAAGAATCTTATTGGACACGCATCAAAAGCTATCTTATCAACACAAAATTGGACATCACGGACGCGGCGGTGAAGACTGAATTTACGACCCCGGCACAAAGCGTCATTGGTGGTTTGAAAAGCGGCATTGACTTAAGACTTGCCCTCAGCACGACCCCGACATTTCGCCAAAACTTACAGAAACTGCTTGCCAACCGCATCGGTGAATTGAAGCAAGATATTGACAATTTCATTCAAGATGGCGTAAAAGAAGTTAAAAACTCTTTGGGCGCCGATACAAAGGTTGTTTTTATTCTTGATTCATTGGAGCAAATTCGCGGTTCGCTCTTTAACGAACAAACGGTTATCCAAAGCGTTGAGCGGACATTTTCGCAAAACTACAAATTGTTGGAATTGCCGTCAGTTCATACAATTTACACTGTTCCGCCGTGGCTTAAATTCGTGATGCCGAATGGTTTTAACAAACCGATTATTATTTTGCACAGCATCCGGCAGTGGGAAAACGATCCTGACCGCTCTTGTTCGGAGGAAGGAAATAGTTTGTTCAAACAAATCATCTTTAAACGCTTTGGGGCGGATGGGATGAAAGAATTTTTTGATAACGACGACAAAAAGGTGAATCGCTTGATTGGTTATTGCGGCGGAAGTCTGCGCGACCTGTTACGTCTTTTGAACGATACGGTTTTGCCAGTGCAGGATTTTCCCGTCACGGACGATGGAATTGAGCGGGCGATCAATAATGTCAAAAGTAGTTTTCTACCGATCGCGATTGACGATGCCTATTGGTTGGAGAAAATCGGAAAAACACGCGAGGCAAGTTTAGCAAACACCCAAGGTGTCAATGTTGGGAAATTGACGCGTTTTCTCGACACGCATTTTGTTTTATATTTTCGCAATGGCAAGGAATGGTATGATATTCACCCGCTGATTCGGGAGGAAGTTGCCTTCATTGTCAAGAATAATCCGCTTCCGGCGAAAAATCAGTAAATTTTCAATCCGATGTCGGTCAGAAATAGTGATTCTCAATTTGAAAGACGGCAACAGTATCTTCAAACTCTTGTCGAGTGGCAAAATCTGCTCGAACATTTTGAGCTGAACGACCACGCTTTTGCCTATATTCCGCTGCTCTTACCCAATGATTTGTGGTCGCGGGTCTGTGAAGTTTCGCTCGAAAACTTTCTTTCCGCGAAGGGAAAAAATCTTTATGAAATTAAATGCGAAACGCCCGATGATGTCAAAAATCTCGCGGTTACGCTGTTGGCTTTTGAGATTGACGAAAATACCGAAGCGATCTGGATAGACGCGCCGATTGGTTCGGGGGAAACTTTTATGGCGGAATGGGCGCAGGCGTGGCGCGAGGGAATGGCGCGGCTCAATCAATACCGCAATCCATTCAGAGAAAAGTTTCCGGTCACGGTTTTGTTTGTCGGCGCGGAATGGATTCAGGCGATTACCCGCGATATGGCACCTGATTTATGGTCAATCCGCCGCACCGTCATCCGCGTCAATCCCGAAATAGGTTTTTCCGACGATACGGAAAAAAGTATTGAGCCGACACAAAGTGAGAAAACCTTTGAACTAGGTCAAGGCGTGGACGCGGAGTTTGCCCTTCAGGAAGCCGAACGTCTGCGCGGAAAAAGCGGTGTCGAACTTAATCTGGCGCAGGTTCTTTATCGTGCCGCGTCGGGGTTTTTAGACATCGGGCAAAACCAGAAAGCACTCCGGGCAATCGATGAAGCAATCGGGATTTATAAAACAAAACTCAGCGAAGAAACCGATGAATTTGTCAAACAGGATATTAAAATCAACTTTGCCGATGCGCGTTTTATTAAAGGCTATTTGCTTGAACAGGAACATAATTCGTTCGAAGAAGCGGAAAAGAATTATCGTCAAGCCATCGAGTTAGAACCAAATTTGCCAACTGCTTATTACAATCTCGGCACGATGCTTATTAATGACGAAAGCCGTTGGAAGGAAGCCGAAAGATTGCTTCGCAAGGCAATTGAATTAAATCCGAATAACGCATCTTTTATCTATAATCTCGGCTTGTTGTTCACCAAAGATGCAAATCGCTGGAAAGAAGCCGAGGAATTATTTCACCGGGCGATTGAATTAAATCCACGGTTTGCCTTTGCTTACTACAATCTCGGCTGGTTGTTTGAAAAGGACGAAAGTCGCTGGAAAGAAGCCGAAGAGATGTATCGTAAGGCAATCGAAATAGAGCCGAATTATACAAATGCCTATTACAATCTCGGAGATTTATTTTATAAAAATAAAACTCGTTGGAAGGAAGCCGAAGAGATGTATCGGCGGGTAATCGAAATAGACCCGAATTACGCCGATGCTTATTACAACCTTGG
>JBDTZT010000348.1:0-5270 GCA_040005005.1 Actinomycetota bacterium | reverse complement strand
TCAATTGTCTGAGATCGTTGCGGACGACGAAGGCGACACGATTTTTGCGGTTGACCGGGTCAGCGAAGAGATCCTGATCGAGTTTTTCGAGCGCGAAATCGCTTCAAAAGTTCCGATCGTTTTGATTGCCGAAGGCTTGGAACACGGAAAAATCATTTTGCCGCGGGAAGTGGAAGAAAAAGATGCGGTTTGGCGAATTGTCGTTGATCCGATTGATGGCACCCGCGGCTTGATGTATCAAAAACGAAGCGCGTGGATTTTGACCGGCGTTGCGCCGAATCGCGGTGAAAACACAAATCTTTCGGACATCGAATTTGCGATTCAGACCGAAATTCCGCTTGTCAAACAACATTTATCTGACACGATTTGGGCATTTCGCGGCAGGGGCGCAAACGCGGAAAGATTTAATCGTTTGACGGGTGAAACTTTCGATTTAAATTTGCAGCCTTCAAAATCTTCGACAATCTCGCAGGGGTTTGCGATGATTTCACGTTTTTTCCCCGGCGTGCGGGATATTTTGGCGGAGATTGACGAAGAAATCGTGCGCGGTGCGCTCGGTTTGCCGACGCTCGGCAAGGCACAATGTTTTGAAGATCAATATATTTCGACCGGCGGACAGCTTTACGAATTGATGGCCGGACACGACCGTTTTGTTGCCGATCTGCGACCGCTGATGCAGACGATCATGAATGAACGCGGCTTGAATCTGAGTATTTGCTGCCATCCGTATGATTTATGCACCGAACTCGTCGCGCGTGAATTGGGCGTGATTGTGACGGATGAAAACGGCAGCGTTCCGCAATATTTGCTTGATAACGAAATAGATGTGGCGTGGATCGGTTATGCAAATAACCAAATTCGTGAGCAAATTGAACCGCATTTAGACAATGCTTTGAAAAAGCGCGGTCTGCTGAAATAATAGCTGTTGTTTAAAATTTTATGATGACGAAATTTCCAGACAAGTGATTTCGATGATAGATAAAAGATGATAGATAAAATCAACCGAATCTCCCAGTCATCATCTGTCACCTATCATCTATTCCGAATCTTTTTCCATCATAAATTGTGAAACACAACCAAATAATTTTATGTTTCAAATCGCCCGGGGAAATTCGCAAAACTTAAAGGAGGTCGCGGAATTTATTTCATTGATAAATGATCCGCCGCCGCCGCTGCGCAATTTTTTCGATCCGGAAATATCAATTTTCATTACTCGTGCGCCCGGCAGATTGGACGTAATGGGCGGAATTGCCGATTATTCGGGTTCGCTCGTGCTTGAAATGCCGATTGCCGAAGCGACTTTTGCCGCGCTCCAAAAAACGAATGAGCGAACGCTAAAAATCGTCAGTTTGGCGGATGTTGAAAATTTGATTTTTGAAATGCCGCTCGATGATTTTAAAACTTTCGATAAGCCGCTTGAATATGAAACGGCGCGGCAGATATTTGCGCAAACGGCAGAAAATCATTGGGCGGCATACGTCGCGGGCGTTTTTCCGGTATTAATGCTCGAACGCGGAATTGATTTTCAAAACGGTGCCCGGATTTTGATTTCATCAAAGATTCCGCTTGGCAAAGGCGTCAGTTCTTCCGCCGCGTTGGAAGTTGCCGCGATGCAAGCCGTCTGCGCGGCTTTTGAAATCAATTTGACCGCCAAAGAAACAGCTCTGCTTTGTCAAAAGACGGAAAATCTGATTGTCGGTGCGCCGTGCGGCGTGATGGATCAAATGACTTCGGTTTGCGGCGAGGAAAATCGGCTTATTTCCCTGCTTTGTCAACCGGCGCAATTGCAGGAAACTTTTGAAATTCCAAGTGAAATCGCGTTTTGGGGAATTGATTCGGGCGTTCGCCACGCGGTTGTCGGCGCCGATTACGCTTCGGTCAGAATCGGCGCGTTTATGGGTTATCGGATGATTGCCGAACTCGCCGGATTAAAATTCGCACAAATTGACGAAGGTTTTGTGAAAATCGAAGATTCGCGCTGGAACGGCTATTTATCAAATGTTTCGCCTTCGGAATTTGAACAATTTTTTGCCGCGCAATTGCCTGAAAAGATCAGCGGCGCGGAATTTTTGAAAAAATATCAAGGCACGACCGACACGATTACAAAAATCAATCCTGAAAAAATTTACGCTGTAAAAATACCGGCGGCACACGCGATTTATGAAAATTTTCGCGTTCGCACCTTTGGCGAATTGTTAAAAAGCCCAATCAATGAAAGGAAACTTGAACTGCTCGGCGAATTGATGTTTGGGTCGCACGCAAGCTACGCGGCTTGCGGTTTGACGGAAGCCGGAACAAATCTATTGGTTAAATTGGTGCGTGAAACCGGCGCAAAACGTCTTTACGGCGCACGCATTACGGGCGGCGGAAGCGGCGGAACGGTGGCGGTCATCGGGCGGCGCGGCAGTGATTCGATGATTTCGGAAATCGCCGCAAGATACGCGGCGGAAACCGGGTTTAAGCCCTTTATTTTTCAAGGTTCGTCAGCGGGAAGTTTTTCGTTCGGGTATTTGCGGCTGGAAAAAAATTAAATTCGGCAAAATACCAATGAAACTTGCCGAAGCACGATTTTGCAGTTATATTTTTCTTATCAACTCGGCAAAATTTTATTAATCTGTAATTTATAAACTCGTTCTATTTTTGAAAATTGGCAAAACGATTAACAAGGCATTATTACTAACTTTGAAAGAACTTTTAATTGGTCTGTCCAATTAATTGAATTTAAGTTCTTTACGATAAAACTGGAGAAAAAAATGAAGAAATTCCAAAAAGCATTTATTTGCTTAAGTATTACTTTCGGTCTGCTCGGTTTATCCTGTAAACCCGTCGCAACCACGACAACCAACTCAACTAACGGCAACCCAAACACTTCCGGCAAAAGTTTCAAATTGGCATTTGTCACCAACAACGCTTCGGATTACTGGACAATCGCCCGCAAAGGCGTGGAAAAAGCCGATGGCGAACTCGATAACGTAACCGTCGAATTCAAACTTCCGGGCGAAGGCACGGCCGCCGAACAAAAGCGCATTATTGACGATTTGGTTTCGACCGGTATCAACGGCATTGCGATGAGTCCGGTTGATCCTGACAATCAGACGCAATTAATCAATGACACGGCGAAAAAAGCTCTGGTCATTACGCAGGATTCTGATGCGCCGAACAGCGACCGCGCACTTTATATCGGCACGGATAATGTCGCGGCCGGTCGTCAGGCCGGTGATCTTGTCAAGGAAGCGTTGCCGAACGGCGGCAAAATTATGGTTTTCGTCGGCAAAAGCGATGCCCGAAACGCGGCTGAACGCTACAAGGGTTTGCAGGAAGCATTGAAAGGTTCAAATGTTGAAATAATTGACATTCGCACCGATGATACCGACCGCGCACGGGCGAAAACCAACGCTGCCGACACGCTTGTCAAATATCCCGAAGTCGCCGCGATGGTCGGACTTTGGAGTTATAACGGTCCGGCGATTTTAAACGCGGTCAAAGACGCAAACAAAATCGGTCAAGTAAAAATTATCTGTTTTGATGAAGAAGACGAAACGCTGGCGGGTGTCAAAGCAGGTTCGATTTTCGCCACGGTCGTCCAACAACCATATGAATTTGGCTATCAATCCGTTAAAGTGATGGCGCAGATTTTGGGCGGCGATAAATCGGCGATTCCGGCAAATAAACAAATCAACGTGCCGACGAAAATCATTAAAAAAGATACTGTTGAAGAATTTCAAAAAAACATCAACCAGCTTCGCGGACGCGGCTAATCAATTACGAATTTCAAATTACGAATTACGGATCTATTTCCGCTTTTCGTAATTTGAAATTCGTAATTCGTAATTGAATTATGAACAATCCGATTCTCGAAATGCAGAAAATCAGCAAGCGTTTTCCGGGCGTGATTGCGCTCGATGCGGTTGATTTAGAGGTTTTCCCGAGCGAAGTCGTTGCGCTCGCGGGCGAAAACGGCGCGGGAAAATCAACGCTGATGAAAATTCTCGGCGGCGTTTACCAGCCCGACGGCGGCGCAGTTCGCATCAACGGAAAGGAGACGGCGATTCGTTCGGTGACGGATGCGAGCGTGAATGGAATTGGTTTTGTTCATCAGGAATTGAATGTTTTAGATAATTTGACGGTCGCCGAAAATGTTTTTCTCGGACGCGAACCGCGCTCATTCGGATTCCTGGTTGACCGCCAAAAATTAAACGCCGACACGGAAATTTATTTAAAGCGTCTGGGTTTGAACATTTCGGGCAAAACGCCTTTGATCGAGCTTTCGATCGCGCAGCAGCAAATGGTCGAAATCGCCAAAGCGCTGTCGCTCAATGCGCGGATTTTGATATTGGACGAGCCGACTTCGAGTTTGACTTTGACCGAAACCGAACGTCTTTTATCGGTCATTAAAGAGTTGCGCGCCCAAGGCGTGAGCATTATTTACATTTCCCATCGTTTAGGCGAAATCAAGGAAATTGCTGATCGCGTCGTTGTTTTGCGCGACGGAAAAAACGCCGGAGTTTTGCAGCAAGCGGAAATCAATCACGACAACATCGTCAAAATGATGGTCGGACGCGATATTGACCGGACTTATAAACCGCCCGCGACGATTGATAAAACTTCGCTGATCGAAGTCCGCAATCTGCAAACGCGCCGTTATCCGAATCATTTGATTTCGTTTAATGTCCGCAAAGGCGAAATTCTCGGCTTTGCCGGACTCGTCGGCGCAGGACGTTCGGAAGCGGCGCAAGCGATTTTCGGAGTTGACGCGCCCGTCGGCGGAACGGTTTCTTTGGACGGAAAACTAATCAAAATTTCGTCGGCGCGGGATGCGATACGCAACGGAATTTATCTGATTCCCGAAGACCGCCGCAATTGCGGGTTGATCTTAGAAGTTCCGATCCGTGAAAATATCACACTTCCGGCGCTTTCGCGCTACGCTTCGGCAGGTTTGGTGAGCAACGCCGCCGAATGCAAAATTTCAAAAGAAATGTGCGCAAAATTAAACGTTAAAGCACCTTCGATTGAATCAAAAGCCGGAAACTTGAGCGGCGGAAATCAGCAAAAAGTGGTGCTTGCGAAATGGCTTTCGCTCAATCCGAAACTGCTTATTTTTGACGAACCGACACGCGGCATTGATGTCGGCGCGAAAGCCGAAATTTACGCTTTGATGCGAAAACTGGCGGAAAGCGGCGTTGCAATCGTGATGATCTCATCCGATATGGAAGAAATCCTCGGCGAAAGCGACCGCGTCGCCGTGATGCACGAAGGCGCGATTACCGGAA
>JBDTZT010000347.1:0-5279 GCA_040005005.1 Actinomycetota bacterium | reverse complement strand
TCTGCGCCTCGCCAAACTCGACGACGCGGAAAAAATCTTGAATAAAGCCTTAACCGTCGTTTCATTTAATGAAAAGAAACGTCTGGCGCAGGATTTTAAAGCCGTCGGCGATGCGTTTAGGCGGAGCGGCAAAGCGAAAGATGCCCGCCGTCTGTATCGTCAAGCAATGACATTGGACAGCGGAAAAACGATTGTAACGGAAAAATTAGCGAAGTTTAAATAATCCAAGTTGGTGATTATGCAAAATATTGGGATTTTGCCCACGAAACACACGAAAGAAACGAAAAAAGAAAAATGCTTTTGTTTTGATTTTCGTGATTTTTGTGTGTTTCGTGGGCAAAAACTATTCAAATCTTTTAACTTCTAACTTCAGTTAAATAGTTGAATTTCTTGCGAAAAGCACGAAATTATTGAAAATCAGCCGGAATTTGACCTACATTTTGAAACAAGCGTTCGAGAAACGCTGAATTTTCACGCCCTCGGGATTTCGGCTAAATGATTGTTTTAATCAGGTAACACAGCGATGTTTTATTGTCCGAAGTGCCGACGCACTTACGAAGAAGGAACCCAAAGATTTTGCGAGAACGATGGCGGAAGACTTTGGCCTGCGCCATCGGCACAAAAAGCCGACACGCAGTCAAACGGAGTCTTTACCAATCTTTTGAGCAAAACGCCGCAATCAGGCGAAACTGACAAAAAAATCAATCCGGCACCGCGCTTTGCTCCGCTTAATAAAACTGAAGAATCCGATAAAAAACTGACATCTTTTCCGTCAGCCGGCAGAATTTTCCAATCCGACCAGGTCTTGCCACCGAAAATTGAACGATTGCTCGAAATTGACGAAGATTCAATCCTTGAACTTGATCCGCTGCCGCCGAAAATCGAAGAAGAATCATTACTCGAACTCGAACCGCCAACGCCGATTGCCGAACCCAAAATCGAGCCGACAAAACCATTGCCGCGAAACATCAAACTGAGCGAAATTCCGTCGGGCACGGCTTCGATCGGCGACCGGAAAACCAATCCGCCGGGCAGAGAGGCTTTGAGTTGGGAAAACACGGGCGCACTGCTCGGTCAAACCGTCAAAGGTCGTTATCGAATTGTTGAAGAACTCGAAGCCGACGACGAAGACAGTTTGATTTATCTGGCGGAAGATAAAATCGTTACCGGCAAACGGGCGGTCGTGCGTGTTTTTATGGACGACCGTTTTGATGGAACGGATTTCTCCGATATGATTTTCGCCGAAGAAAGAGTTTCGCTGGCGCATCTCAATCATCCGAATATCGCCGGAGTTTTCGATTCGGGCAAACTTCCCGAAGGCAATGAATTTATCGTCAGCGAATTTGTCGAAGGCAAGTCACTCAAAGAGATTCTGCGTCAAACCGGACAATTCAACGCTTTGCGAACGGCGCGGATTATTCGTCAAACTTCCTACGCTCTCGGCGAAGCTCATCAAAACGGCATTCTGCACCGCAATCTGAAACCCGAAAATATCTTTCTGACCATTTCCGAGGCGGGAATCGAACAGGTTAAGTTGATGAATTTCGGCGTCTCGCACGGCGACATCGAGGACGGAAATCTGGCTTATAAAGCACCCGAAGAAATCGGCGGCGGAATTTCAACCTTTGCCAGTGATATTTATGCTTTGGCGGTAATTGCCTATCAAATGCTGACGGCGCGGTTGCCATTTAATACCGAAACGGAAAGCCGCTTGCTCAAAGCGCAGAAAGAAGGTTTGACGCTTTTGCCAACTGATCTGCGGCTCGATATTCAGCCGCTGGCCGACAAAATTTTAGAAAAAGCGCTGGCTTTTAATCCATCTGACCGCTACCCAAAGGCGCGTGATTTCGGCGATGCTCTTTTCAATGCCCTGACGGCGGTTTCGCCCTGGTCGGATGAAAATGAAGCAAAGAGCGAAGGCGAAATATCCGCCGCCGAAGAAGTTGCGAAGCAGCGCGAATTTATCGTTATTCCGTCAATTAATCAAAAAGACCTGACTGTTAAAGAATCGGCGATTAATCCCGATATTCATATTTCGCCAAGGCTCAACGAAAATGAAGATACGGAAATTGCCGAAGTCAAATCGGCGGAATCTCTGCCTTGGGAAAACCGCTCGACCGAATTGCCGAAAACGCGAAGTTCAACCGGCCGATGGCTGGCACTATTAGGAATTATTTTGCTTTTGCCGACGCTGTGGGGCCTTTCAAGACTCTTCCTGGATCGAGCGAATGAGCCGGAAATTACTCAAAATACGGTCAATTCAGTTCCCAGTCCCGAAGTTATTAAAACCGTGGAACCGAAAGATTTATCGCTGACTTCCGGTGAACCCGACATTGCGCCCGAACCGCGTCTGCAAAAACAACTGCCGAATACCGAACGATTTCAAAACAACCGTGACAATCTGAAAGGCGATTTGGCGAAAAATTTTCTCGGCTTTAATATCTACTATCCGCAAGATTGGATAAAAACGGAAACGCTGACAAACTTCTTAGATATATCCAAAAAAGGATCGAATGGTTTACCGATTGAACAAATGCTCATCACACGCTATGAAAGTCGCGGAACGTTGACTCTTGACCGGCCGACTTTTCCGAAACTTGTCGAAAAGTCGAATGCCGATTTGAAAAAATTTCTTGGTGACAGTTATAAGGTTGTTTCCGAAGACGAAACGGCAATACAGGAAGGCAATCGTTGGAAGGCTCATGAAATCAAATTTCAAGGCGAAACTTTGGATGGAAAAGGCGAAAAAGTAACGATTTGGGGCCGCCGTTTGTGGATTCCCGTCCAACGTGCCGGAGTCCAAAACGGTTTTGTCATCACGATGCTGGCAACTTCACTATCCGATACGGTGAAAAGCGCTGATGATGTCGGGAATCTCGGTGAACTGGCAAAAATTCTGGAAACCTTCGAACCTGACCCGACTTTTTAAGCCGAAAAATAAATTTTTAAGTCAAAAGCGTCAGAAAATTTAAGCCTAACGCTTTTTGTTTTTGGCGGATTAGGCTAGAATTAAGGCAATTTCTAATCAACACTTTAATCTGAAAAACTGAATTCCAATGAAAATTGTTTTAGCTGAAGAGCAAAATGGCAGTCAAGTGACTGAAAAGTCCTTTAGTCAACCGATCATCCGGGTCGGACGCGATCCTCTGGAATGTCAAATTACTTTTGACAACGCAAAATATCCGATGGTCTCGCGCAAACACGCCGAACTGCGCTGGGAAGACGGCAAATGGTATCTGTGTGATTTGAATTCGAGCTACGGCTCCTTTATCAACGGGCAGAAGGTAAGCGGATCGCAAGCCGTTATGATCGGAAATATCTTGCAGTTTGGCACGCAAGGCCCGACGATGCGCGTCGTTTGGTTTGAAGTCGGTTTAGAGGCGCCGCAAATTGCTCCGGCAGTGCCGCTGCAAAATATTCAGCCGACGCAATTTCAGCAATCGCCGCCGGTGCCGCCGAATCAGTCGCTTGGCGGACAGCAGCATTATCAGCAACCGCCGCCGCCCGCACAAAATACGCCGAATCCGGCGGCTCCGGCACAACTCGATTTTGTTGCTTCAAACATTCATTCGATGCCGTTTAAAATCACGACACCGCAAATTTGGCTCGGGCGCGATCCGGTTTGCGACATCGTTTTTGAGTCCACGGCGGTGATGGTTTCGCGCAAGCACGTCCAGATTACCAATCAAAACGGCACTTATATGCTGACCGACAACAACAGTTTTAACGGAACTTTGGTCAATGAACAGCGCATTTCCACCCAAACTCCGATTTATCACAACGACGAAATTCAACTCGGAGTCGGCGGTCCCGTGATGCGTTTTAATTCGCCGACGCGGATTGCTCCGAAAGGCGCGAGTCTCGCCGGCCAACGCGCCGTCGCCGCCAGCCAAATCGCTCCCGTCCCCGAATCGCTGGAAAACCTCGGTTCAAAAACGATGGTCGCGAACATCGGTAATATTTCGCAGAAAATTTCGACCGATACTTCGGCCCAGCCGACGCTTTTGATGTCTTTGACCTTCGGGAGCAAACAGGAATTAGTCATCGGACGCGCCGAAGAAAACGATATTGTGCTTGACGGTTTGCAGATTTCCAATCGTCACGCCCGGCTGGTGCAAAGCAACACGGGCATCATCATCGAAGATTTTAATTCGACGAATGGTGTTTATGTCAACGGAATGCGCGTTTCGCGGCAGGGAATTTTCCCCGGTGATGCGGTGCAAATCGGTTCGTTTTTGGTTCAAATTGACCAGATGGGCAACATCGGCATTTTCGACACGCGCTCGAAAACGCGGATTGATTCGATCAATATCACGAAAGAGGTGAAAAACCGGGCGGGCGGCGGAATGATCAGCCTGCTTGATAATGTTTCGCTTTCGATTATGCCAAACGAATTCGTCGGACTTCTCGGTCCTTCGGGCGCGGGGAAATCCACGTTTATGGACGCACTCAACGGAATGCGACCGGCTTCGGGCGGAAGTGTTCTGATCAACAATCTCGACCTTTATCAGCATCTCGATTCGCTCAAACAATCAATCGGCTATGTTCCGCAAGACGACATTATTCACCGCGAATTAACCGTTTATCGAACGCTTTATTACGTGGCGAAACTGCGGCTTTCCGGTGACGTTTCGAAAAAAGAGATCAATCAAATCATTGATGAAGTGATGGATGTAACGGGACTTTCCGAACGGCGGAATGTTCCGATCAATCAGCTTTCGGGCGGACAGCGCAAGCGCGTTTCCATCGCCGTCGAACTGATCACTAAGCCTTCGGTTATCTTTTTGGACGAGCCGACATCGGGGCTCGATCCGGCAACCGAAGAGAAAATTATGAAGCTCTTCCGGCAAATCGCCGAATCAGGCCGAACTGTTATTTTGACGACGCACGCGATGGAAAACGTCAAACTTTTTGACAAAATCGTCATTCTGATGCGCGGCAAACTGGCTTTTTACGGCAAGCCCGATGAAGCCTTGAAACATCTCGGCGCATCAAGTTTCAAAGACCTTTACGACAAACTCGAAGAACCGGCTGAAAAACGCATTGCGATGGGCGGCGACCGCCAACAGATAACCGAACAGGTGGCCAATGAATGGAAGGAAAAATTTATTCAAACTCCGCAATACCGCAAAAATGTCTATGAACCGCTCAAGGAACTCGGTAGTCTCCAGTCATCGGGCGTGCAAAAAAAACGCAGTCTCGGCATTTTTGGTTCGATCCGTCAGTTTTTGACGCTTTCGCGCCGCTATTGGGAAGTGCTTTTCCGCGACAAACTCAAT
>JBDTZT010000346.1:0-5289 GCA_040005005.1 Actinomycetota bacterium | reverse complement strand
CCGCGCCCGAAATATTCGAGATGTCGAAACTCTCGATTCGTTCGGGAAAATGCGGCAATTCGAGCATTTCCTGCAATTCTTCGAGGAGTTTTTGCGTGTCCGGCTTTAAGACCCGAAAGCGTTGTTCAAAGGCAATCCGCGCGTTGTTTTCAACCAAGGTGATCATCTCGGCTTTAAGCCCGCGTTTCGGGTCGAGAATTTTTACTTTGCGCCCGCGTCTTTCGCTGAGAGCCTTTTCAAGCAGCTCGCGGTCTTCAAAATCGGCGGGCACGTGAATTTCGAGCGGCACATAATCGGTTGAATAATATTGTGCTAAACTTGCGCCTAAGAATTCGGAAGCGTCGAAACTTTCTGAATCTAAATCTTCCCAGAAAAACTCGCGGCGACCGACGATCTTGCCCTCGCGCATCGTGAAAAGCTGTAAGGCCAATCTTTGTTTCTCGCGGTAAAATCCGATAATGTCAACGTCGCGGTCAGGCGTGGTTGACATCTTTTGCTGTTCGGCTAAGGCAAGGACAGTTCCGCGCAAATCGCGGTATTTCGCGGCTAATTCGTAATTTTGCCGTTCGGCGAAATGCCACATTCTTTGTTCGAGTTCGTCGGCAAGTTCCTTGTTTTTACCGTCAAGCAGAAGTTTTACGTCGCGAACGGCTTCCGTGTATTCATCTTTTTTACAAAGTTCCCTGACACACGGCGCGAGACAGCGTTTTAAGTGATATTCAAGACACGGACGCGCCAGTTTTCCGTCAATCTGAATGTCGCAGGTGCGCAGCTGAAAAGTGCGGTTGATCAAATCGAGAGTTTTTCGCGCCAGACTCGCCGGCAGGAAAGGTCCGTAGTAATTTGCGCCGTCTTTGATGATTTTGCGCGTGATGACGACCTTTGAAAATTCTTCTTTCGTGATTTTCAAATGCGGATACTGCTTGTCATCTTTAAGCATTATGTTGTAGCGCGGTTTGTGAAGTTTGATGAGATTCGATTCGAGTACCAACGCTTCGACTTCCGAGTCAACCACGATAAATTCAAAATCGGCGATTCTTTTTACTAATTCACGCGTCTTTGCATCGTGATTTTTGCCCGATTGGAAATACGAACGAACGCGGTTTTTCAGGTTTTTCGCCTTGCCGACATAAATTATTGTGCCATCCGCGTTTTTGTGCAGATAAACGCCCGCGTCCAAAGGTAAGGATTTTATCTTTTCTTCCAAAGTCATTGATTAAATCTTACGAAAACGCGGCGCAAAATTAAAGCGGATTTGACTTTACCGATTAATGATTCGAACGGCTTTAATATTTGAAGTTAAAATTTACGAAACCTTTACAGTTTTTTTCTGCTTTGCCTTTCCTTTTGATGGCGGATTTTCGGTCAATACGGGCGGAATTGCCGGTTTGGCCGGCGCGGCGGGCGTTGACCACGAAGCATTGCGCGTCATTGTCCCCCAACTCGATTCTGTCCGCAAAAGCCATTTGATGATGCCTTCAAGTCGCCACACAGACATCATTTGCCGGTAACCGAAATTTTCGATCAATGCACCGACAATCAAAATCATCAAATCCTTTTTGCGCGGATACGTTTGAAACGTGATTTCTTCGAGCAAAATCGAAGTAATCGAAAGCAAAAATCCGGTTCCGAACGAAAGAAACAGAAAAGAGAGCGCACCTTCACCGTTGATCAAACCGAAATAATAGCAAATGATAAAAAAAAGATGTCCGGCAACTTCAATAATCGGGCTGATCCCTTCGAGGAATAATAAAAATGGGAACGAACCCCAACCGACGCCGCCGCTGCGCGGATGAAAAAGCAGTTTGCGGTTTTCCCAAAGACAATCAAAAAGCCCGCGCTGCCAGCGGACGCGCTGTTTTTTCAAAACGCCGAAAGTTTCCGGTGCCTCTGTCCAGCAGACAGGATCAACGACGAAATCTAAGCGGTAAGGTTTGCGGTTGAGGCGAAAATGACGGTGAATCCGCAAAACCAAATCCATATCTTCGCCGAGCGATTTGTGACTGTAACCGCCGACTTCGATGACGGCTTCTTTTTTGAAAAGTCCGAACGCGCCCGAAATGAGCGGCAGCGAATTCAGATAATTCCAGCCGACCCGGCCGCTTAAAAAAGCGCGCGTGTATTCCAAAACCTGAAACAGAGCGAGCAAATTTTTCGGCAAACCGATTTTCGTCAGGTTGCCGTCCTGCACCTGACAACCGTTTAAGATGCGGACGTTTCCGCCGACGCCGACCGTGTCAGGATTGAGCAAATACGGCTGAACCATCAGATTCAAACAGTTGCGTTCGAGAATCGTGTCGGCATCAAGCGGCATAAAAAGTCCGTAACGGGCACCGTTAATTCCGGCATTTGACGCGTCGGCTTTGCTGCCGCCGTTTTCTTTGTCAATAACGCGCAGATTGGCGTAAATCTTTGACTGATAAACCGCCTTGACGGGTTTGTGATTAATTCTTTGACGAAAGGCGACGGGCAACACTTCGAGGTCGAATTCATTGGTTAAAACTTCAAGTGTTCTATCCTTCGAGCCGTCATTGACGATGAGAATTTCAAATTCGTGGTAATCGAGTTGGAGCAGGGCGCGAATCGTTGGAACAATGACGGCTTCTTCGTTGTAAGCCGTAACGATTAAACTGATCGGCGGTTCAAATCCGGTTTCGGAATTGGGAAAAGTGTGAATTATCTGCTTCTGAATAAAACGCGGCAAAACGTTGAGCGATATTATCGTCAAAATCAGATAAATACCATTCAGCGCAATGAAATATCCAAGAAAAAACCACTGTGTTACTTGGACAAAATGGAAGACGATGTTTGATTCAAGCATAACAATCGGTTTTCGGCAAGAACCTGTCGCAGAATATCGCGGGCAAATTCGTTCGGCAAAGTTTCCGCGAGGTCCGCAATTTTTTCCTCAGTCATCGAGGGCATTATCATTAAGGCACCGGCGGTGCGATAGCGAACCCACCAATCCAAATCGTTGAGAGACTGAATAAGAAGTTCAACATCTTGGTCGTGTCCAAGGCGTCCGAGAGTTTGAACAACCTGCAATCTAATTTCCCAACGCTCGGATTTTATCAATTCCCGAACCCTTTCAAGCGATTCGTCCGATTTAACCAGCCGCAGACAAGCGATGACAACTTCGGTTTGCGTACTTTCATTGAGAATTTTGTTGATCAGCGGCGAAAATGAACTAATGTGAGTAATCGTTAAATAGGAAACAAGCCGCGCCATCTGCCGTTCACCGATTTGTTTTTCATAACTTTCTTCAACAAGGCGCACAAGCGGCACGGAAAACAGATCCTTATCGAGCTCCAGCAAAATTTTGGCGACAAAGGTTGGCGACCAATCTTTGCGTTCGACAATCATCGAAAAATGATTTTTCAAAGTTTCTTCAAAATTTATCCGAAACAAAGCCCGCCAAGCCCAGAGCGAAATTATCGGGTCGCGATGGTAAATCAGCTTTTCGATTTTTTCGTAAGCCTTCTGCTCGCGTAAATTACCAAAGGTATTGATTGCCAGAATCTGATTTTTCAAAGAGCGGCTTTTCAACATTTTGTAGGTGTTATGATCAATTTTCAGGTCATTTGCCAGTAAGTTCAGACGCTCTTTTGAATTTCCGCGCAAACTTTCGTGAAGATAATTCCAAACAAACAAAAAATGCGGTAAATCCTGATTCGGAAGCGGTTCGACCGGATCGAATCTTCCTTTTTCGATGTAGGTAAGCAATACATCCTGCTTATCTTTTGAGGTTAGTTGGTATGGCTTTTGCCCTTTTTTAAGAGGCTTTGACTCTTGTATGACGGTTACTTCATATAAAGTTTCCTCCCATTTTTTTGTGACTGCTTCGCGCCGATTTTTGACAATTTCGCTCCATTTTCGCAACCCAAACATATAGCCGATGCAGAGAATACTCACCAGTGTGAAGATAGTTCCCGTCCACCAGGCCAATGTAATAGATATATTAGAAGCGATAACGAATTCCAAAAGTCAGACCTCTTCGATAGTAAAGATCGCCTTGACGGTGGATTGTGCCGTCAACGCTCAAACCGAAATTATTTGTCAGCCAATGTTTGGCAGAAAAACTGACGCTCCACGTATTACTTCTTAAAATGCCGAGTGTCGGACCCAGGTTTTCGTGTTCGCGTCCGACGGAAAACGCGAATCCGACCGTGTTCACTCGTTCGCCGTAGTAGCGGTTGTATTGAAAACGGTGCGTCGGGGCAATTCCGGCATTACTCAATTTTGTGACATAGAGCGTGTAGGCCGCCCGGTTACTGCCCCAGTATTTTTCGACTTCGCCGTAGCCGGTCGTCGCTCTGACGGTCGCGTATTGGGTAAATCGCATTCCGAAATGTCCGACAAAACCTTTCTTAAAAACTTTTTCGACTTCGCCCATCACGGAAAACTTTCCGACGTATTGGCGCGTCGGACTCAGCATTGCTTCCGCCGTTACCGCCCATTTTTTCGTGATAGGTTTGTAAATGCCAAAAACAAATTCCAGATCGCGTGTCCCATTGCGGTCACTCACCCGATAATTTGCCCAGACGGTTTGTTTATTAGCGAATTTTCGTTGAACATAGAGCGAAGCCGTCCGCCACGTGCCGAAATTACGCGATAATGTTTCGCTTGAGAAATAAAACTGAACTTCGTATTTCGGTTTTTTTTCTTGGTCGGTTTTATCTGATTTTTCGGTTTCGGGAGTCGGGGCGGTTTCGGTCTGTGCCGATACCGAAAAAGTCCCGAAACAAAGCAGAATAGAAAAAATGAAAAATGAAAATGCGTTTTTCATAAGATTAATTCAAAAGTCGGTTGATTCTGACCATCAATTCACCGAGTTGAAAAGGTTTGGTCACATAATCATTGGCGCCGGATTCAAAAGCGCGAATGACATTAAGTTCCTGCGTTTTTGAAGTCAGCATAATGATTGGAATTTTTTTCCAGCCTTTGCGCGAACGAATTTGATTTAACACCTCAAATCCGTCGGCCAGAGGTAAAATAATATCGAGCAAAACCAGGTTTGGAAGTTGGTTGTTGTCAAGATTTTCAATCGCCTGACGACCGTCCGTTGAGACGTCAACGTGAAAACCGCGTTGCATCAGTGTGTGGCTCAAAAGTCTGGCCACGATTTTGTCGTCTTCGACAAGCATTATCAAATTGTCTGCTTTATGGGCAGACACAAATTTTTGCGCCATAAAAGTGATGTTTTTTGTGGAGAAATACTTTCAGTAGATGAAATACAATTAAATTTTGGGCTTAATACCCGGGAGTTGAAGCATTTTCAGAGTAACACAT
>JBDTZT010000345.1:0-5294 GCA_040005005.1 Actinomycetota bacterium | reverse complement strand
GATGTTGTTTTGCGCGACAAAGATTTGGTCAGAACTTTTCAGGAACAACGCCAAAGACCGCCGATTTTGGGTTGGATGCTGACACTTTTAGGCGCGGCACTGACGCTTATTTTTCTAATACTCGTCGGAGTTTCGCTTGCCAACAACAAAAAAATACTCGACGCGGCGGTTGAAAAAGGCACTGCCGTTTTGAATAATGCCAAATCTGACGGCAATATTAATCCGCTCAGTAAAACTCCCGATGCGGCAACCAGAGAAGTTGACTCGATTGAAGCTTTACGCGGTTTACTGGTCGAACTCGACAATTATGACCGCAACGGGGTGCCGATTTTTCTCGGAATGGGTTTATATTCGGGAAACACAATCTACAAAGGAGATGAAAAGACAAAAGGTCTGTTGAACATCTATTATAACGCCATCGGACGGCGTTATATGGATCCAACCGTGAGACGTGTTGAAGATGAGTTGCGAAAGTTTGTCGCCGGTCCGCCTGTTCCCAATCCGAACCAACTCACTCCGCAAGAAGAAGAAATATTAGGTAAAAACTACGATTTACTGAAAGTGTATCTGATGCTTTCAGACAAATACCGCGATAAATCAAACGACGCGGATATTGTCAACACATTGAAAGATTTTTGGTTTGCCGAATCCAAATTGCCGGCTAATCTGAAGGACGACGCGGAAAATCAGCTTAAATTTTATGCCAAGCAATCCGACCGTTTTGACGGACCGGACAAATTTCCCCGTATTCAGAATGACGGCAATCTGGTGACGGAAGTTCGCAAAAAACTTCAGGCGTTTCCGCCGTTTCAACGTTATTACAAACGCAAAGTTACCGAAATTTCAAAGGAAATCGAAGGCAAATTCGGAGCGATGACGGTTGACGAAATTTTACAACGCAACGCCGGCGATGCCGGATTTATGGAAGGCGGCGACGGCGTTCCGGGCGCATACACGCTCGAAGGTTTTAAATTAATGGACAAAGCCATTAATCAATCGGGAAAAGAGCTAAGCGAAACCGATTGGGTCATGTCCGACGATAAATCAGCCAAACAGGAAGTTGCCGCCATTATCGAATCGCCGGACGCAAATAAAATCCGCGACCGATATTACCGCGATTATGCCGACCGTTGGCGCGATTTTGTCAAAAACATAAGAGTTAAACCTTACAAAAAAGATTCTGATAAAGACACTAACAAAACATCCGCCAAAGATGCTCTCGCCTCGTTTTCATCAGCTAATTCACCGATGAAGGTATTGCTTAAAGAAATTGAAAGGAATACCAACCTGTCCTCCAAACCCAAGCCGAAAGGTTGGTGGGATACGATTAAAGGTTGGGTTAAGACAGCTGAACTGCTTCCCGACACGGGCGGCAATTCACCGGTCGAAAGAGAATTTCGTCCGCTCTTCAGTTTCGTTGAAGATAAAGGCGACAAAACCGCGAAGGTTGACGAATATGGAGCGTCAATCAGCGGCGTTTCGTTCAAATTTAACAGTTTTTCAGATAATGAGATAAATGAATTGGCAACGCTGCAGGACGACGAAAGAAATAAGAAGTTTCCGCAACTAAATGGCGCAAGCGGTGCGATTGACGGTTTTTCAAAACCGTTCAAAGACGCTAAAGATTCGGCAGTCGGACCGTTTTTTGCTGACCTTTTGAAGCAACCTATCGGAAATATGAAAGCATTGCTCGGTGCGGACACGATTAAACAACTCGCCGAAAAATGGACGAATGAGGTTTTAACGATTGCCCAAGTTGCCGAACAAGGTTATCCGTTTGACACAAGTGAAAATAACGCCGATTTCGCCAAATTGAAAGACTATTTTGCTCCAAACAGCGGGAAATTGTCGCAATTTTACGACAACAATTTGAAGAAATATTTTGACGGCAATCCCGGACAGTTGAAACTTAAAGATCCGAATAACGCTCCGTTCACGCAAGAATTTGTTGACTATTTGAATAAAGCCTTTACGTTGCGTCAGGGACTTTTCGGCAAGGGCGATGATGTAAAATTTGACTACAATTTTGAGTTGACTAATCCAAAAGATGCCTTGGTTGAAATGACGATTGATGGAACAACAATTTCTTCGGCAGATAAACCGTCGTCACCGATTAGTTTTCCGGCGGCAACCGGCGGGGGAAACGGCGTGATTATCAAACTTCTTTCGACAACCGGAACAACTTCGACATCAGGAACGACGACTTCGGCAAATACTTCGTCGCCGCCCGTCAATACTTCTAGTAAAACAAATTCGACAACGCCGACGAGCAAATTTATAGAGAACAGCAACAGCAATAATAGCAGTTCGGCGGATGAAAAATCATTTTTAGGACCATGGGGATTGTTCAAGTTTTTCGATGCGAGCAACGCGCAAAAACAAACGGACAATTCATATTTGTTGTCTTATAAACTGAAAAGCGGTAAAACTTTAACGGCGAAAATTACTCCTTCGGGCGTTGACCCGTTCAACAAAGAGATTTATAAATTGCGTGCGCCGAAAACTATTTTGAAATAAATCGAAATTAAATCGGCACAAAGGAAAATAATGAACGAAGCGAAAACACTACTTGAATCAGGCAATTTAAGCGGAGCAATCGAGGCGGCTCTTGCTTTGGTTAAATCAAATCCGACAAATGCTTCGGCGCGAATTTTTCTTTTTGAACTTTCGGCTTTTGCGGGCGATTGGGAACGCGCCAAGCGCCAATTAGACGTTATCGGTCATCAGGACACCACCGCGATGATCGGCTCTAAAATTTACGAGCAATGCGTTATCGCCGAAGGTAAACGCGCCGAATTTTTCTTGAAAGGAACAAAACCCGAATTTCTCGCCACGCCGCCCGATTACATTTACGGATTATTGACGGCAAACAATCGTGTGCGCGAAGGAAATTTGACCGAAGCGCGGGAGATTTTGGATAAGACGGAAGAAGAACGCCCCGCTTTTGCTTGCAAAATTAACGATGTGGACGTGGAAGATTTTCGCGATTACAATGATTTAACATCAGTGATTCTCGAAGTAATTATCAAAGACAGCTACGTTTGGGTGCCGTTTGAGCAAATCGAAAAAATCACTTTTTCCGCGCCAAAATCGTTACGCGACCATTTTTGGCTGCAAGCCGAACTCCAAACCGACAACGGCACCAACGGCGATGTTTTTATTCCCGCGCTCTATAACGATTCGTGGCGAAGCGGCGATGACAAGGTTCGTCTCGGCAAAGCTACCGATTGGCGCGACATTAGTGAAGATATTTATGTCGGCGAAGGAACGAAACTTTTCGCCGTCGGCAGTGAACATAAAACAATTCTGGACTTTCAGGCAATTGAGTTTGTATAAAGAAATAAAGTTTGTATAAAGAAATAAATGGAGATTGCGATTTATCCGTTAGCAAAAAAGGTTGAATCATACAAAACCGTCGTGTTGTGTAAATTCGCCGCGCAGTGACGCAACCCGCAAACACGCGGACGTTGATTTAGGCTTCGGAGTTGGTTCAACAGTTTATGCAATCGCTAAAGGAACGATTATTAAAGTCATGAATAGGACTTTTCTTGTCAAAGCAGAAAAGAAAGTTGGCATTATTTCCATCAAATAAAAAGCCGTATCCGCGAGCTTTTACGCCGAGTGATCCGGCGCGTTTTTGGATAGTTTGAATGTAAAATAAAATGAAGGAATTCGTTAGATGAGCGATATTGAATCAAAACCGTCAATCATTAATTTTGAGACTTTACTGTCGCCGATTTCCGAAGAAAAACCTTCGGGCGAATATCTGCGTTATTCGGGGATTTATGACGAAATTTCCGAAGCACGACGAGCTGATAAAGATGTGCCACAAGGCGAGTGGCAAACTGAGATGAAAGTTGCCGATTTTCGTAAGGTTATCAGTCTAGCCGTTCCTCCACTTGAAAAGGACACGAAAGATTTGCAAATTGCCGCCTGGCTTTCCGAAGCTTTGGTTAAAGAATACGGCTTTGTCGGTTTGCGTGACAGCCTAAAATTGATGAGCGGTTTACAAGAAAATTTTTGGGTAACTCTGCATCCAGAAGTTGACGAAGGTGATATGGAAGGTCGTGCCAACGCCATCGCTTGGATGGAACTGCAAACATCTTTCGCTCTTAAACAAGGCAAAATGACTGGCTACGCAGGTTATAGCTATGTTGATTGGGAAGATTCAAAACGCTTCGATATTCCCGACAACATCGAAACCCTTGCTTCCGCCGACCAACAAAAATATAACGAACTTCGAGCGCAAGCCGAAAAAGAAAATCGTGTTACGGCGAATAAATGGCGAGCGGAGATAGCGCAAACACGCCGCGCTTTTTACGAAGAACTGATGGTTTTGATTGATGAATGCTGGGCCGCATACAATGACATCAATCGCGTCATCGAAGAGAAATTTGACCGTAATCAAGCTCCCGGTTTGAACAATCTGAAAAAATCTCTGGACGAAGTTCAAACACAAGTTAAAAAGATTTTAGAAGAAAAACGTGCTGAAGAACCCGATGAAGCAGAAGAAGTTGCTGATGGTGATGGGGCAGAAGGCGACGCAACCGTTACAGTCGGCGGAGTTGCAACGGCAAGCGGGGCGATTCAAAACAGACAAGATGCGCTAAAACGACTCGGAGATATTGCTGTGTTTTTCCAAAAAACCGAGCCGCACAGTCCGATTTCATATCTAATCCAACGTGCCGTAAAATGGGGCAATATGCCGCTTGAAAGTTGGCTGCAAGATGTTATCAAAGATGAAACCGTCATTTTCCAGATCAGACAAACACTTGGATTTAATACCAATTTGCCTGATTCGTCCGAGTGAACAAAAAAAATAGTTGAGGAATAAGATTTTAACCCTAAATTAAAACTAAAAACGAAAGGAGAAAACAATAAATGGCAACAAAAGAAAGCATACAACATAAAATTGACCGTGTTCGCCCTCCGCGTGTCCAAATCACATACGATGTGGAAGTCGGCGGAGCGATTGAATTGAAGGAACTACCATTTGTAGTCGGTGTGATGGGTGATTTCGTCGGGAAACCCGAAGAACCGTTACCGGCTATCAAAAATCGTAAGTTTGTTGAGATTGACCCTGACAATTTCAATCAGGTATTGGCTGGAATGAAGCCGCGTGTTGCTTTTTCGGTTGAAAACAAACTGCAAGACGACGGAAGCAAATTAGGTGTTGATTTAACATTTACCAATATCGAAGATTTTGAACCCGATCAAATCGTGCAGAATGTTGAGCCGCTTCGCAAACTTGTCGAAGCAAGGCAAAAACTTTCCGATTTACGCTCGAAAATGGA
>JBDTZT010000344.1:0-5299 GCA_040005005.1 Actinomycetota bacterium | reverse complement strand
TTTTCGTAAATTTCGATTCTCTCCAAGGTCTGCTCAAAGCGATTTTCGACATTGAGCAAATAAGTATCGGTTCTGAGATTGAGAAAAATATCGATCTTTCCGTTCAGACAAAAAGATTTGATATGCTCAATCGTTTTGGTAATGAGCAAAGCATCCTGCAACTTTCTTTGCCCGTTAATCACCGAATCCTCAAAATTGATGCCGACGACGCCGAGCTGAAAAAGCCGTTCGAGATGCTCACAAATTTCGTCCGCATCGCGGCTGTAGCCGCCTTCCATATCAACCGATACAGGCAAACTTACGCGGCGGCAAATTCTTTCAACGACAAAGAGCAGTTCATCGAACGATAATTGTTCGCCGTCAGCGTAACTGAGCGCACCGGCAACCGCCGAGCTTGAGGTTGCGATTGCCGCAAAACCGTTTTCTTCGAACAATTTTGCGCTTCCGGCATCCCACGCGTTCGGCAGTAAAAGCGGTTTTTCTGAGTTGTGCAATGCCTTAAATTTTTGATAATTTGATTTTTCCATAAATACTCTTTTATTTCTTTCTTTGATCCGGAACGGTATCGAAAAACCCGACGACCAATTGCAGTTTTTCGCCGACAATGACTGCAAAATCAACGCCCGCAATGATCGGCTTTTCGCCGGGTTGTCCGAATTCCCAATTGAATCGAACGTAATTATTGTGAACGATCTCGATTCGACTGACCCGCCGAACTTTGGCGCCGGGATATTGCTTTTGCACGTGCTCGACGTCCGACTCAATTTCCGAAAAACCTTTTACTTCCCGTTCCGGATAAGCAAAAATTCCGTTTTCCGTCCATATTGCTTTGATAAGTTCACTGCGGCGTTGACTGCCGGTTTCGTTCAAACTTTCAAGATAACAGTCAATCAGTTCTTCATATTTTGACGTTGGACTGTTTGTTTCGGAAAACTTATTCGGTAACATTTCCGTAGGTTTCGTCTTCTGGGCATTTGATTTTGGGCTGAACGCCAATAAAATAACGGCAAAAATAAAAATTGCGATAATAATTTGTTTCATTTTTTATGTCTCCTTAAAAGTTATAAACTTGCGACCGTAAAAGTTGACTTTTATTTGATTACGGTGTTGTTTTAATTTGTTATTTTGACGACCGCCGCGCTCGGCGGAAACATTTGATTAATTTGCGCCGAGGATCGCGGTTTGCAAAGAGCATCCCTCCTGATAAAATCCGACACCGAATTTTACACGCGCTTTTGTTACGAGAGCGCACATTTCACTTTTTCGACCGGTTGCCTGTGCCGATCTAATTGCGAGCGCGAAAGACTCGCGGGTTTCGCGGTTCACAAGATTCTTCTGCGCCAAAGTCCAGGCACGTTCGGCATCATTTCCGGGTCCGAGAAAAAACTTGGCGGCGTGATCCGCAAATGCTAATGTCTGACCGGCAAGCAAAGATTCAAAACGCTGCCGGGCACGGGATATTTGTCGCAATCCGTCCGGTGATTCGCCGGAACGAATGAGTATTTCTCCGAGCAAGGCAAGCGCCTCCGGTTCTTCTGTCGCGGCGGCAACGCGTTTAAGCCGCGCCATCGCTGATGGCAGTTTGCCCCGGGCAATTTCGATCTCGGCGAGATGAACATTCGCCGCCGCAAACTCCGGCAGATAGTCGAGCGCCAGCGCATACATTTTTTCACCGCGCGGCTTATCACCGGCTTGCTCAGACCACATCACGCCGCGTGCAAAATAAATCCACGCATATGGAAACGGTGAGGTCGTGTCGAGTTTTGTCAGTGCTGCCGAATACAGGCGATCAGCATCATTAAAGCGTCCGATTGCCGCGTAAGCGTTGGCAAGCGAGGATTGCGACGCGAATGTTGGATGATCTGCTGTTTGTGATTCCAATTTCGGAATTGCTTCGTCCGCCTGTCCGGTGGCGACAAGTATTGAATCACGCAATTGTTCGATTTTTTTGTGATCTGCCCCCGCATTTTCGGCGGCGATAAGATCGTCGAGCGCATCCTTGAAGCGGTGCACCGCTGAACGCGCACGGGAACGGCGTAACAGATCATCGCCGTTTTCAATATGATTTTCGGCACTTTTTAATGCCTGGTCGAGTGCTTCGTAGTCGCCCAAAAACCGCGAACGGGCAAGCAATAATTCGACCGCCCCGACCTCATCTTGCCTTTGAGCGATCAGATAATCGAGATTATTCAGGGCAATTGAGCCGTTTGTCGTCAGCAATGCGTTAAACGTAACTTTTGTGTCGGTTGGGCTCTTAAACACACTGTCGCCGTTGCTTTTTCCGGTTGTCTCACCTTTTGGCGGCGCCAGAAAAGGAAAAACGCTGGTCGAGTGAACCGCATCGTCGCGCTTAAGTCCGTCATCATCGCCGTCGATGGTGCCGCGCACCAGCAGCGATCTAAAAACGGCATTTGCATTATAGTTAGGTGTTCTGCCTCCGCAGTCGCCGCCCGGCGAACCCGGATTTGTTAGTGTGGACAGCTCGACCGCCAGATATTGATTACATACTTTTGATTGGCTGTTGATCCAAAGCCGATCATCGGCAAGCATTTTGGCGAGTGATTGATACCTCTTCGACGATTGGGGCTCGCGACCGGCAAGCCATTGATTGCCGCACCTGCCGTCATAGCCGTCAAAGAGTCCGAGCGTGCGCTCGATGTCCGCCGAAAACTGCGACCAGTTGTTCGGAGAAGCGCGGTTATAATCTTCTTTACGCTGATCGCTCACATCATCGGTATCAAGCGGACCAAGCAGCATATTAGCCGTCAGCGCGCGACCGATCCGATCAATCGGCGCGCCGAGCACCAAGGGCATCCGATTACCATTTGGCGATTTTTTTTCGTCCGGCATTTTGTATGTTCCAGCCCAGACCGCAAGTTCTTTGCCGCCGGCATTGACAATGCCCAGATCAACCGAGATGACAATCGCCGCCGACTTCCAGCCCGCCAGGAAATTTGTCGGCGGACCGTCTGCGGTATGCCGCCAGCGGTCAAAAATCGTCTGCGAAGCTGCCACATCAAAGTTTGGACAACCGGCGGCATCTGTTTTAGTTCCGTCGCGCAAAGCTAATGCTGCAGTATTCAGCGCCGCTCTGGTTCCTTTGACGTTGTTGAAAAAAGGGTCGTCACGCAAACCGGCGAAGACTTGAAACCGCCGCTTATCCCCAGCCAGACCTGCCGGATTGCTCGCGTCGCCGCGAACATGATCGCGGTCGCCCGCCCAGCATTCCGCCATATTTTCGGTATTAAACCGGCATAAAATGGTCGTGTCTGTCGTGGTCTTGCCGAATCGTGCTCCGCTGTCAACGTGAAAGACATACTGAACACGATCCGAGAATTGATGGGCAACAATTGTCATCACCAGATTCAGGCGGCGACCATCGGACGAGACCCACGAGTAGAGGTCTCCGATGTCGGCGGCAGGATCCGCAGTCACTGTTGGCGTATCGAGATGATCGGACGCTTTTAACGGGTTTGTTAAAAACGCAAAAATCATTACAAACAAAAAAAAGGTAGATACTTTTTTACTCATAAAAATCTCCTGATTCTGTATATTCCCTCGCTTTTTCGGCGCAGTCATCACAACAAACGGTGATTTCTCGACCGCCAACCGTGATCTTTATTCCGCCGTCGATGATCTCCCAATCGCAGACCGGGCATGCTTTTGATTTCATCTTGCCTCCGTTAAAAATTAATTGATTTTGAAAACCCGAAAGTGTTAAATCGCGGGTTTCATAATGCAATTCTAATTTTTTCGGAAGATCTCAAGCTATCAGATTCTTGCTTATTTCGCGGATTGTTTTAATGCTTGATTGACGGCGGAAATCCGACGGCGTTTCACCGAATTCGCGGCGAAAAACATCAGTAAAATGGCTGTGGCTGGAAAAACCGAGATCGAGCGCGAGACTGGTTAAATCATCATTTCCGTCTGAGAGTCGTTCGAGCGAAGCGCGCAGCCGGAGCAAAGTCAGGTAACGGTGAATGGGCAAACCGGTTTGTTCCTGAAAAATGCGGGCGAAATTAAATGGTGAAGCACCGACTTCACGCGCAATCAGGCTGAGCGTGATCGACTCTGATAATTTGTCGGCAAGATATTCTTTGGCAAACTCGGTCTTTTCGGCATGGTCGGTTTTCGTGCTTTGACGGCGGACTTTTAACGGCTGGCGGTGTTTTTTAAAGGCTGATTCCAAAATGTCGGCAATCAGCTGCAAAACGGTCACGTCTGCCCAAAGATGTTCGAGCGGATTTTCCGCTGCATTTTCAAGCCGCTGAACCAGTTCCCGGTGCCGCCGGAAAATTTGCCGGTCGCAAGTAATGGAATCAAAGGCAAACGGCTGCTCGAGATGATCTTTAACCGACGGGTCAAATTCACTGATAATTTCCTTCAAAATTCGCGGAGCAACCAGAAAGCGGGTTCCGCGATCGCCGTGATCGGTTGGATGACTGACGCGGTAAACGGAATTTTTGGAAAAGAAAACAGCATGATTGACGTCCGCCGCGACGCGGCGTTTGCCGAAATGTCTGACAAAACAGCCGTGCCGCATCAGCACGATGCTGTTATTTTCTGATTGCTCTTCTGGTACCCGAGGACCGTTTCTTTGGGCACAACATTTATAGTCCGTGGCGCTTAACAACGGACTCTCATACAATGTCCGGTAAATGGGCGTTTCCCGGTCATCACTTCCACTACTGCTTCCACCACTGTTTCCGGCAAAATTCTTTTTTCCCATATAACAGACTATAAGTTTTTCACAGTTGCCCGCAGCATTTCAACTACCTCACAGATAATAACCTTTGGCGCAAGTTTTTGATAGAGCGAATTCAGCAAAACGTGCTTTGCACAAAAATAGCCGTTTGTGTCCTTAAACCCGTGTATTTGTTGAACGAAACCGAAATATTTGTGATAACCGGCGGGGAGAATCTTTCTCAAAACAATTAACCGCTCATACTTGTAACGAGTTAGGCGAACGCATCTGAAGTCGGTTAGATAGGATTTATTTTGAATGCGTCCGATAATATTTCTCCTAAAAATTCTCACTCAACAAAAAACTGATAAAGCCGCTCTTCAAGAAAGATCTTCAAATCATCG
Source organism: Actinomycetota bacterium (assembly GCA_040005005.1). GTDB lineage: Bacteria > Acidobacteriota > Blastocatellia > Pyrinomonadales > Pyrinomonadaceae > JAFDVJ01. The sequence goes on along the minus strand of JBDTZT010000344.1, from coordinate 211 downwards.
ATACTTCGCAAGTTTTCATTACAAATCACTTCCCCGTTCGATTGAATAATCAACTGCGGCGAATTCTCAACTGCCAGAATTTTGATCCAGTAATCTTTTCCATTGACCTGCCCGCTAAATTCCATCTGCGCCGAATCGGAATCAGCCAAAACAAGACGGTTCAGTTTCATGATGTGAATCAGGTCGGAATGTTCATCGGCAGTGATCATAT
>JBDTZT010000343.1:0-5301 GCA_040005005.1 Actinomycetota bacterium | reverse complement strand
AAACTCGTGATCTTCGGTCGCAAGTCGTCCGACCGTCCACGCCGGCGGAAAAAGCCGCATTGATTCGGCTAAGATGTGTTCAGTAAACTTCAAACGCGGATAATCTTCGGGCGTCAGCGCTTTATCGCCCAATACTTCGTCGAGTTCGGCGTGAAATTTTGCTTCCGATTCGGGATTTTGCGATAAAAGATAAAACGTCCAGGTTAGCGCGTTCGCGGTCGTTTCGTGTCCGGCCAGAAAAAGCGTCAAACATTCGTCGCGGACTTGTTTGTCAGTCATTGCGCCGCCGGTTTCTTCGTCTTGGGCGAGAAGCAGCATCGAAAGCAAATCGCCTTTATCTTCGCCTGATGCGCGACGTTCGTCAATGATTTTGTAAATTACTTCGTCGAGCATTTTTCGGGCATTTTTTAGCCTTTTAATCGGCGGAAGCGGCAGTTTTTCCAAGATTTCGGAAAACGGGAAAAGCATAAAATTGAACATCGAAACAATCGTGTTCATCGCCGCACCGACTTGCATCGCGTCGTCCTGAACATTCGCGCTGAACAAAGTTTTGCCGACAATCCAGAGTGTCAGGCGCATCATTTCTTTGTCAATGTCCCGAAATTCGCCGTCGCGCCACGTCGCAGATATTTTTTCGCCGAATTCGATCATCGCTTTCGCGTATTCGTTGATGCGGCTGCGGTGAAACGCAGGCTGAATCATTCGCCGTTGACGCAGATGAAATTCCTTTTCGCTCGTTAAAAGACCTTCGCCGAGCAGACCTTTGGCGCGTTGGAGGGCGCGTCCCTTGATAAATTTGCCGTGATTTGTGACCAGCAAATCGCGTATCAAATCAGGATGATTTATCAAAAATGCGGGAATTTTTCCGACTCTGAAAGCCGAAACGTCGCCGAGTTTTGAAAGTTTGGTTAAAAACTCCGTCGGGTTCCGGCGAAACGAGCGAAAATGTCCGCCAATCAAATCGGTTTTCACAGTCGGCGGCGAGTTTTGCAGTTGTGCTTTCATTATCTGAAGTTTAACAGAAGTATCGTCCACAGAGGAACACAGATAAACTCAGATAAGAAAAAACCTTATCTTTTAAATCCTATCTATATCTGTTTTGATTTATCCGTGTCCATCTGTGTTTATCTGTGGACAAATATTATTTCGCCTTTAGAATTTTTTGCGCAAAACTGATATTTTTATAACTTATGACAGAAGCAAAACCGAAAAAAATCAAACCCGATATTCGCGCGATTACGCGACTCGTGCCGCCAAGCGGCAATCTCGTTCAAGGTCAGTCAGAGCTTCCGATTGACCCGCAATTAGCCCGTGAAGCGGCGGAAATTATCGCCGCCAGCCAAAATCATTACGGCGCTTCGGAAGGCGACGCTAATCTTCGCAAAGCCGTTGCCGAAAAAATCAAACGCTATAACGGAATTTCCGTTAACGTTGATGCCAAACCGCTCGAAGTGATGATCACCAACGGCGGAACTGGCGCACTTATCGGCATTGCGCAAAGCTATCTGCGCGATAAATCCGCGCTGGTTTTCGAGCCGTATTATCCGTATCATCGCCGCATTTTGGAAGAATTCGGCGGCAAGACGGAAACTTTTGAACTCGACGCGCAATTGACGTTTGAAAAAGATGCCCTGCTGGCGCGGTGTAAAGAATTAAAAGACCGCACAGAATTTCCGCTGAAGGCGATTATCGTTTGTTCGCCGGCAAATCCGAGCGGAAAAGTGATGAAGCAGACCGAACTCGAAGCCATTTCGGAAGTCGCGCAGGAACTCGATTTGCTCGTTATTTCCGACGAAGTTTACGAGCATTACGTGACGGGCGAAAATCCGCATCTTCCGATTGCGTCGCTGCCCGGAATGTGGGAACGCACCATCACGGTCAATTCTTTCTCGAAATCGTGGAATATTTCGGGTTGGCGGCTTGGCTATGCCTACGGCAAGGGCGAACTCGTCGCGCCGATCAATAATGCGGCGAACGTAATTTACGTTTGCCCTGCAACGCCGCTTCAAGCGGCCCTGTCAAAAGTTTTGATGGCGAACGCGGGTTATTATGACCGACTGCGCGATAAATTCGACGCGAAACGCCGTTTAGCTTCTGAAGCATTAAGTGATCTGGGCTTTAAAATCTACAATTCCGGTTCGGCGTTTTATCTCTGGACGCGAATTCCCGAAGAATTTTCGGACGCTTTAAAATTTAACGAAATGCTCATGAAAAACGGAGTTGGAGCAGTCCCCGGAAGTGCGTTCGCCGACTCGGACGAGTGGGACGCGTATATGCGAATCTGCATCGCCCGCGAAGATTCCGTTCTCGAAGGCGCGCTTGAAAAGATCCGGACGACCTTAAAATGATCGAACCGGAGCCGCCTGATCAGGCGGCTCCGGTCAAATGATCTATTTGCTGATTCGAACATTCAGCGAGATCGAATTTTCCGTCTTTTTGATCAGCGTGACGAGCGATTTTTGCGAGCCTTTGGTAAAGATCAGGATTGTCGAATCGGACGCCGCCCCGCCGACGTTCTGATCTTTTAAGATCCAGTTTTTCCGGGGCGCTTCGGTTTTGAAAAATTTTGTCACCGCGCCGATATTGTCCGCGCACTCACCAGTCAGCGTTAGCGCGTCCGATTCCATCAGCGAATTGCTTTGATCGGCGCACGCCGGCATCGGAAAATCGTTCTGCGTTTTCTCTCGTTCGGCGATTCGCTGATTATTTCTGGTTTTCCGGTAAGCCTCTCTTTTTTCATCGTCCAATTTTCTTGTATATTCGGGATTTTCCCCGACACGAATCGTCGTTTCGCATTTATCGTCGCCGCGCGATACGATTTTTATTTCGGCTTTTTCTTTTTCAATGTTAAATCTCAGAATGGAAACAACGCTCTCCGCGTCTTTGAGTTTATCGTCGCTTTGATCGGAGTTCGTCCAGCCGTTTTTGAGCATTTCCATTCGATAAAAATTGTCCACATCAAAAACTGCGGCGGGAATATTGAGATCGATTTCGCGGCATTTTCCGAAAGCGCATTTCTCGTCCGGTTTGTCGGACACGATTTCCGAAACTGTCGGAATCACCAGATTATCGATCATTTTAGCCTCAAGCTGGCGAGGCTTACTGGGCTTATTTTCCTGGCTCGTTTTTTTCTGTCCGAGCGATCCGAGCTTTCCGCATCCCGAACTCAGAAAAAGCGCGACCAGAACCAATACTGCTACCACATTTATTTTTTTCATTTTTGTTCCTCTCAAGTAAACTTTACTTTAAATGCGGTAAATTTCATTTTTTTCGGACATTTAATATCACTTTCGCGGAATCTAAAAGCTGAGAGATGAACAGATTCGATCAGTTTTCGACATTTTTTTTTATCTTTTCACAATTTGAATATGATGCCGATCTATCATCCGGTATTTTGTTTTTAAGCGGGTGTTGATAGTATCTAAGACGACTTTCGGTCATTCGAGGTAAAAATTTTGTTTGGTTTGCTGCTAAAAATCACCGGTTTTCTTTCGCTTGGCGCGCTTTTTAGCCTCGGCGGGATTTATGCTTATTTTGCCGCCCAAACGGGCGTCCCGGCTGCTCCGCGTCCGCTGTTTGAAAACCAAAGCCGGCGTCCGCTCGTTTTCGCGCATCGCGGCGGCGGCGGACTTCATCCAGAAAACACGCTCGGCGCGTTTGAATATTCCGCCAAAATGGGCGTTGACGTTCTGGAACTCGACGTTCACGCGACCGCCGACGGCGCGCTCGTCGTGATGCACGACGCGGAAATCGACCGGACGACGAACGACAGCGGCAAGATCAGCGAAATGCCGCTCGAAGCCGTCAAAAAACTCGACGCGGCTTTTCGATTTACGACCGACGGCGGAAAAACTTTTCCTCTGCGCGGTCAGGAAATCACCGTTCCGACGCTCAAGGAAGTTTTTGACGCGTTTCCCGCAATGACCTTTAACATCGAGCCGAAACAAACCGAACCTTCGATCACCAAACCTTTGTGCGAAATGATCCGCACGCAGAAAATGACCGCGAAAGTAATCGTCGGTTCGTTCCGGCAAACGGTCATCGACGAATTTCGCGCGGCGTGTCCTGAAGTCGCGACCGCCGCTTCGCCGGGCGAGGCGAGCGAATTTTTGGCGCTCTACAAGGCTGGCCTCGGCGCGTCCTACACGCCGCCGATGCAAGCCCTGCAAATTCCGCAAAATCTTGGCAGATTGCCGGTCGTTTCCAAAGATTTTGTCGAGGCGGCGCATAAACTCAATCTCAAAGTCCACGTTTGGACGATCAACGAACCCGCCGATATGCAAAGACTCCTCGAAATGAATGTGGACGGAATTATGACCGACTATCCTGACCGTTTACTGAAACTCCTCAATAATGGACAAACGATTGTCAAAAAAGATAATTGACGTTTTTTGCAAATAGCTTAGAATTGGGTTGATATTTGGGAATTTTAATTATGAAAAAACGGGGCAGATTTGTATTTTTCTTTGTAATTTTCGCATTTTCATTTCTGCCGATTGCCGCTCAAACCAACAAAAAAGCCGAAATCAAACGCATCGAAGCATATTGCAAAACGGTTGACGCTTTCACCAAAAGATATAAAAATCCGCAATTGATTTATGCCGACACTTCCGATGAATACGAAAGCAAACCGAAATGGCGGAGATTCGCGTCCGAAAAGGTTCTGGAAAATTTTCGGGAAAAGACCGAAACCTACACAATCGCTTATAATTGGCTTCAAAGAGGCAAAATCATCAAATCAAATTTCACGCTTTTCAGTTCGTCGGGCGATTGGGCGCAGTATGTTTATCATTATTTCCGCAAAGACGGAACGCTTGCCAAAGCCGAATCTGAAATGCGGACTTTTAACGGCGATTTGATTATTATTCAGGATTTTTATTTTGACCGAAACGGCAGATTATTGAGCAAAACCACTAAATATCTTGACCTGCAAACAATCAAACCGATTAAGCCGACCAAAGAATTTCTTGAAAACAAGGGTGATTTTTCCAATGACGTTGAATATTTCAAAATGACCGGCAAACTGCCTTTTGCTCGATTGTTAAAGAAGCGGAAATAGATTGTGAGTTCTTAAAAATTGCGATTAAAGTTCACTTTTTTTGACAAGCAGCCGCAGCATCATTTGAATTTGCGGCGGAGTGAAAGGCTTCGGCAGAAACACGTTGACGCCGGCGGCGATGCTGTCATCCCAGATTTTCGGGTCTTGCTCGGCAGTAATCATTCCGATTGGAATGTGACGCAGGCGGTCATCCATTTTCGTATAACGAATTAAGTCGAGCCCGTCGAAATGCGGCATCGTCA
>JBDTZT010000342.1:0-5305 GCA_040005005.1 Actinomycetota bacterium | reverse complement strand
CACGTGGCAATTGCTTCATTTTATAAAATTGATTATCTAGTGACGTGGAATTTCGGTCATCTGGCAAATGTCCGCAAACAAGCGCGAATCAGACTTTTCAATACTGCCGCCGGATTTTTTTCGCCCGTCATTGTAACGCCCGAATTTTTAGTGCATAGCTAGATTCGTCCAAAATCCGGACTCGTTTTGGCTTGACGATTAACGATTAACAAATAACAATTAACTTAGCTATGTATCGTCGTCCGAAATTTTTGGAAGTTTTATTGGAAATTCGTCAGACAATGGCGCGTGAAGCCGATTATGATGTGAATTTGTTCGCGGAAATGGTGCGCGGCGGAAATTTTTTGAATAATGAGAAAATTTTTAGTTTGAATGAATTGCCGGTTGAGAAAAAAACTTTAAACGGTAAAGTGATTAAAAATCGCAAATCGCGAATCTGAAATCGCAAGTTGTATTAATGGAAATAGCTTTTGACGCAATCGGTTTGGAAATTTTAAATGAAACCGCTTTTAATGATTTGGCGGAAGATGTCGGCAAACGCGGTGAAGTCTCGATTTTACAGCGCAAAAGCGGCGTTCTGCACGGACGCTGTTTGAAGTTTGGCGAAGGACTCGAAGTTTGGACGCTGCTTTACGAATCTGTCAAAGGCGAAGTCGTTTATGCTGATTGCCGTCCGGCGTTTCGCTCACGTTATCCGCAAAAAATTTCGCCTTGGATTTTGACCGAGTTTGCCGAAGAAGGCGAAGCCGTCATTCACGGATTTATTGAAGATTCGGAAACGGAAGTCTTGTTTCAACTGCAGAATCTGACGGAAGTCAGCACCATTGTTTTAGAGCAAACAACTTTGCGCGTTGGACTTTGCGGTTTGGCCTATCGGGCGGAAATTCTTGAGAAATCGGTGAAACCTTTTTGGAAATCGTATGATGAACTCACGCTGAATGTTGTCGAAAAAGAAAATGACTGGAGCTTATGCGGCCGCGTAATTGCTTTTGATACGCTCCGCAATTCACAATCGGGCAGCGATTTATTTTGGATCTATGTTGATTTGGGCAAACTTCAACTCGAAATTTTAGTCAATCAGCGCGCTCTGCAAGGCGAAAAACTGCAAATCGGCGCATTTATCAAGGCTGATATTTGGCTTCAAGGTCATATTTTAACGGAAACCGCCAAACGCACCGGTTACGAAGGTGTTGATTGGTCAATTCGTCCGGCTGATTTTTGGAAAGCTTTTAAGAAACCAAATTAGATAGTTGGCAGTAATCAGTAGGCAATGTGATATTTACTGCCAACTGTCAATGCCAACTGCTTACTGACAAAAGATGCGTCGTTATTTGCCCCTTAGTTTAATTTTTGCCGTTGTCGTGGTGGCTTCAGTGATTGGACTTTATTATTTCAATCAATATTGGATTCATCGCTACGACGAGCTAATTGCGCGGCAGGCGAAAGTCTATGATTTAGACGAAAAATTGGTTTGGAGCGTGATTTACGAGGAAACTTATTTTCGCGCTTGGAAAATCGGCGCGGCGGAAGAAGTCGGTTTGATGCAGGTAACGCCGACGGTGGCGCGAATTTGGGCAAAGGAAACGGGTTTTCAAGAATTTGAAAAACAAACCGCCGAGAATGTCAACGAATTTTTGCGCGACCCGGAAAGAAACATTCAAGTCGGCTGTTGGTATCTCGAAAAACTGCGCGAAAAATATCGCGGTTTTGCGGCGGAAGACTCAATGACGCTCGCTGCCTACAACGCCGGCGCAAGCCGCGTCGAAGAATGGACGAAAACGTCAAATTTCGTCAGCACTCCGCAATCGGACGTTTCCAAATTACCCGAAAAAGAATTTATCGAACGCATCAATATCGCTTCGACGAAAAGCTATGTGCGTTCGATTTTGGAACGCTACCGCGCCCTCAAATAAATCTTTCGCTTAAAATTTTCCGCCAAAATGAATTCTATGAAAATTTTAACTGCCGATTACGTTTTGCCGATTTCCGCCGGGCTAATCGAAAACGGCGCGGTCGCTTTCGAAAAAGACAAAATCGTCGCCGTCGGAACAATCAAAGAAATTAGCAAAAAATTTCCCGAAGCCGGACGCGAAAATTTCGGTGAAGCGGCGATTTTACCCGGATTTGTTAATGCTCATTCGCATCTGGAAATTACAGCGATGCGTGGATTTCTTGACGAATTCGACGCCGATTTTACTTCGTGGCTTTTAACGCTAAACAAAACACGTGCCGAAAAATTGACCGATGAAGATGTGCAAAACGCTGCCATCTTAGGCGCAGTCGAAGGTGCACACGCGGGCGTAACAACTTTCGGCGACATCGGACGTTTCGGCAAGAACGGCTTTGAAGCGTTAAAAAAAGTCGGTTTGCGCGGCGTTGTTTTCCAGGAAACTGAATTTTCGCCCGACGACAAAACTGCCGAAACGGATTTTCTCAAATTAAAAGAAAAGTTTCTCGCGCTCAAGGAAAGCGAAACCGAACTTGTCAAAATGGGACTTTCGCCGCATTCGCCCTACACGGTCGGCGCCAAACTTTTTGAGCGCATTGCCGAATATGCGATTGAAAATAATGTCAAAATTACAATTCACGCCGCCGAATCTGTTGATGAAGAGGATTTAATGAGGAAAGGCACCGGTTTTTTCGCCTCACTCCATCAAAAATTTGGTTTTCAATGGAAATCGCCGCATTGCTCGTCAATCGAATACCTCGATAAACTTGGCGTTTTGAAAGCGAAACCGCTTCTCGCCCATTGCGTTAAAGTTTCCGACCGCGACATTGATTTAATAAAAAAAACAGGTTCGCGCATCGCGCATTGCCCAAAATCAAACGCGAAATTCGGACACGGCATCGCGCCATTTGAAAAGTTTCTGAACAAACAAATCAGCGTCGGATTCGGCAGCGATTCGGTGGCGAGCAACAACATTTGCGACATTTTGGAAGAAGCTCGCTTTGCAACGCTTTTGGCGCGAAATCTGCCCGCCCGAAAACGGTTTTTACACGCGAAAGAAATCATCGAAACCGCGACGCTCGGCGGCGCCAGGGCTTTGGGTTTGGAAAACGAAACGGGATCACTCGAAGCCGGAAAACAAGCCGATTTTGCGGTCGTTTCGCTCGAAAATGTCGCGCAACAGCCGGTTCACGATGTTTATTCGGCGTTGCTTTTTGCGTCAAACGCCCGCGATGTTCGTTTGACAATCGTCGCCGGCGAAGAAATTTACCGCCGGGGCGGCGAAGCAAAAAAAAATGACGAACGTGAAATAAAAGCAAAAATGAAGGAAATCAGCCGAAAGATGAAATAAGCCTGGTCAAACAATTTGAAGAATCTCATCAAGCGGTTTGCGTTTAATGTCAGGAACTTGCACGTTTTCAGCCGGATAGCCGACCGGAATCAGCACAAACGGAATTTCTGTTTTCGGGCGACCTAAGATTTCCTGTAAAAATTTCATTGGGCTTGGCGTGTGCGTCAGCGTTGCCAAACCGGCGTTGTGCAGCGCGGCGAGCAGCATTCCGACGGCGATGCCAACCGATTCCTGTGAGTAATAAGTCGGTTCGGTTTCGCCATTTTCGACGATCGAAGTAATCCGAAACACGACAATTAAATACGGCGCGATTTCGAGAAAAGGCTTGTGTTCATCGGTTCCGAGCGGCGCCAGTCGGCGCCGCCATTTTTCCGGCATTCGGTTTTGATAACTTTCAAGTTCTTCGCGTTCGGCGGCTTCACGGATTTTTTGCTTCGTTTCCGCATTGCGGACGACGACAAATCGCCACGGCTGCATATTCGCGCCCGACGGCGCCGTCCCGGCGGTTAAGATTGCACGTTCGATAATCTCAAACGGAACAGCGGCGGCGGAAAATTCGCGGACAGTTCGGCGGCGATTCAGATTTTCGTAAAATTCTTCGGCGCGTTTGATTTGTGCGGATTTACTTTCAATTTTTTGAAAATTAAGCGCGATAAATTTCGGTTCGGGAAAATCTTTCATAAATTCCTAAGGCAAATGATTATCCAATTTGAGCGACAGTTTATTCCCGTCCGCGTCAAAATGATAAGACGTGACGGCGCAGTTTTCGATATCGCAGGCGCGGTCAATCGCCATAATTTCCGCTTCCGTGAGATTTTCCAAAATGTATCGAAAAACGCGGATGACGACCTCGTGCGTGACGATCAAAACTTTTTCATCGGCGCTCATTTCACGTAAATCGCGCCAGAACGAGCGCACCCGAAGCGCAACGTCAACCCAACTTTCACCGCCGATCGGACGATAATAAAACTTTCCGAGTTCTTCGCGTTTGGCACATTCTTCGGCGTATTTTTCCATCGCGCCGAGTTTGGTCAAACGGTCAAAAATTCCGAGTTCGCGTTCTCTGAGACGTTCATCGTAAAAGGTTTTGACGTTGGCAAGTTTGGCGTTTTCCGTGATAATGCGCGCCGTTTCGCTGGCCCGCAAATATGGCGAAGAATATATGACGGTCGGCTTTTCCTTCTGAAATTTCAGCCATCTGCCGAGCGCGACCGCCTGCTCAATTCCTGCCTCCGAGAGAGGTACGTCCGGCTCGCGCTCGGGAAAATCAATAGTCGGAAGTTTGTCCGCTTCGGCTTTGTGCCGGACAATATTTGCCGTGCTTTCTCCGTGTCGGATTAACCAAAGTGTGTTCGGAAAATTCATAGAATTCAATCAGTTAAAGAATAGTAAGATTTGTTTGAAACAAACGAGGTTTAATAAACCTCCGATAAATAAAAAAGAAAACGAGACAGGGGATCGTTCCGCCAAGAAAACCTATCCCTAACAACGGAAACACTTCACCATAACCTGACACCCAAGATTTTTTCGGAAATACTTCTTTGTTCGTTGCTTCATACCAATCTTTGCCGGATGTAGTACTGCCTGCGGATGTAAGTTTAATCAGTTGTCTATCTTCTGATAATTGTTCGACATCAAACTCGAACATCGGTTTTGATCGGTTATCCGCAAATTTTTGATTGAAGTATTCGGACTTGTCTTTCGGTACAAGAAAAGAATAGTCCCGATTGCTTTTTTTGAAGTCTTCCAACTCTTCAAAATGAATCGTTTGAACATCATTACCTTTAAAAGCCATTATCCAAAAATAAGGGCTCGGATTATTTTCGACTGAGCGGGTGTTTTTCTCTTCCAAATATTTGGCAGTTAGCCGCGCCGTTCCAAAACAGCTAGAGAAAAAAATAAATGCAAAGACAAAAAACACGATTAACTTTAAAATTACTTTCATACCTAACTCAAATCTTAAATTCAGCGACAACGGGCGTGTGATCGCTTGGACGTTCCCACGT
>JBDTZT010000341.1:0-5343 GCA_040005005.1 Actinomycetota bacterium | reverse complement strand
TTCGAGCAAATATCCATCACCTCAAGCAGATTCAGATTATCCATTAACGGTATTTGTCCGTTTTCAAAGCCCGCGCAAAATTCGTTGGTCATTCTCGTTATCTCCAAAATTGAACGCTCTCACCTTTTTTCAAAGTTCAAGCAAATACAATAAATCGCTTTCTCAAAGAGTCCTGGATTGCAAAATGAGTGCCATTAAAAAAATCCTTGAAAAATCACGGTTTTCATCGAAAAAGTATTTTTTTTGACAATGGAAGGTCGAATCGGATAAAAAGTGGTATGTTCAGCGAACCATAGCCGGTATGTTCAACATACCACCCATTCCAGTGTGCCGATAAAATCAGGCTTTGGCGGGAGTTTGAATGGTAACTTCAACAGACCGCCCCAAAATCGGAGGCTCATTATGCCGTCTTTTTCATCAAAAATTCACGACGCACGAAAAAGCCGATTGAATCCAATCGGCTTTCACAAAAAGTCAATATAAACAAGAAAATCGTGAAATTTACGAGAAAGTTCGGGCTTATTTCGGCTGTAAAATTTTGCCGCCGAAAAATGTTCCGCGAGCGCGAATAGAGTTCCGTTGCCGAGATGTGCGCGTTTGTGCGCCGACAACCAGATCGCCGCTTTCCGGCAGACGTTCTAATTTCTCGCCCTCTCGCCGATATCTCGCTCCGGTGCGCGGTTCATAATAAATTTCGCTCTCGTTTTTGACGGCTTTTTCTTCCGTTTGATTATCGGTAATTGAATCGTTTGAAACGGTTTTGGCGGTAAATGCGGAATTGTTCATTTTCTCGCTGGAGGTCTTTTGGGTTGTGTTTTTACCCAGTAAAACCTTTGCTTCCGAATTTTTTGAAACGGTGTCAACCAATGAAATTCGGTTGTTTGGAAAGGCAGGAATATTCCAAAATTGCGGGTTATTCATTTGAGTTAAAAGCGAACCGTTAAAGCCGATTTCATTATCAACAAGACAAACGCTGGCGACCCGTTCGGAGATGTTCGGCGGATAACGGGAAGAAATAACCGCCCTTGAAAATTTCCCGGTTTTTTGCAGTAGCCGGTAAATAATCAATCCGCGAGCCACGTAGCTGATCGTTTCCCTGTATGGAGGCACACCGCCGACTGTTTTGATGCCGCGAAAGTTTATGATTTTTTTGCCCGAACGGACAGTTTTTCCCCAAAGAAAGGCATCAACCGCGCCTTCGCCCGCGTTGTATCCGGCGAGGATCGAATCAATTCGCCCGCCGAAACGATTGGAGAGAAATTTAACGTAACGCGCCGCCGCTTTAATGGCGGGTTCAGGCTGGTAGGGGTTGAACAAGTTATAACGTGCGGCAGTTGCCGGAATAAACTGCATCAACCCTAAAGCCCCCGCCGGAGAGCGCAGCCACGGGCGAAATCTGGTTTCCAGGTAGCAAATCGTCCATAACAGATGCGGGTCAACTTGTTCTTCAAAAGCAATCCGCGATATTGTCGGCTCGAAAACCCGCGCCCTCTGATTCAAGGAAAACCGCGAAAATTGCGCTTTCGTGATCACATTTCCCTGCCCGAAAATAACAGGTTGAACATTCAACAAAAAAATAATCGTTAAAATCGCGCCCGTTCGAGATGTCATTCGGCGCACACCGTTCGTATTCAAAAATCTTTGTTTCATAAAATTTAGCTTCAAAATTTAAGTTTAGTTTTTCGCCGTTCAAATCAAACGGCAACTCCCTGGCTTTGACCGCAAGCGATATACCTAAACCGTAAATCTACACATTTCAGCAACTTACGGACAGGCATAAACTTTGCGTTGGTTCACTTCGGGCATCCTTTGGAGAGACCTGAAAGATGCCTTGCAAAAACCAATCAAAAATTTAAGAGGAAAAATAAATGAAATACTTAAAAATCAGCATTGCTGAATTCTTTCTAAACAGAGCGGCTCGAAAACTCGAGACAATCTTGCCAAAACAAACTTTGGCAAAACTGAAAAACAAACTGCATTTAATGACCAGAGCCTCCGTGCCGATTTTCGGAGTGATTATGCTCAACCTTTTGTTTCAAGAAGTGGCGCACGCGCAAGGAGGAGGCGGTCCGATCTTTTCGGGCAGCTCGAATAATCTCGCCAACATCATCCGCGAAGGCTTAAAACTTTTCGCCATTTTATTGTTCTGCGGCGGTGCGCTTGGAGTCGGCGCGGCGATCTGGAACAAGATGTGGGGCAAGGAATGGAGCAACTACGCGATCGGCGGCGGCGCGGCGTTCGCCTTCGGAACGATCATCGCGGTCATCTACTCCATTTCGCAGGGACAAGCAGTCACGGTTGACACTAATTTCTAAGGGCTGGAGGTGACAAAATTTATGAAACCGAGACCCGTCAGACCGAATGTTTACCACGAAATAAAACGCTGCGGGGTGTATCAGGGCGATTGGAAATATATTCTTTGTCCAACTGCCCTCGCTTACATTCTGCCGTTTGTTTTCGACTTCTGGATTTATTACATCCCTTTGGGCGTTCCGCTCGGCGCGTTCGTCTTTATTGTTTCGCTCGCGACGTTCACTTTTTTACGAGCCAGCAAACCGAAGGGGTGGCTTTTTCACAAATTGGATGCTTTGACTGACGGCTGGTGCAAGCTGCGCCGTCCAATCGCCGATGAATACGAAAGTGAAGTCTGGATTTGCGACCGATCAACCCTAAAAAAATAAGAAGAAAAATTATGATCGAAAATTACACGAATTTATCTGAATACTTTTTGCTGACGACCCTTCTTGGCTGCTCGGCGGCTTTTGCCGTCGCAGTCGTCATTGCCTTCCGGTTTTTGCCGATTTTTAGGCAGGCCGCGGAGCGCAAATTAAACCAAACCGCCGTCTCCGCCAATAAAGCTCACCTTACCCCCGAAGCGATGAATTTGAACCACGCGTCAGGGCGCCTCAGAAAAAGCGAAATTCTGGGCTTTGACGGAGCCTTAATCCGTTATCGGGACGGAAGTTTCGGTAAGGCTTACCGCCTCACGCTCGCCAATTCGATTTACCAATCGGAAGAATTCACCGAAAACCGCGTTGACGAAATTTCAAGTCTTCTGAATTTCGACAAACCCGCCGGAACGGTCGTTCAAATTCGTTTTGATTCCCTGCCCGGCGGAAATGCTTACTTGAGAAAACATTTGCGCTTCCAGCACGAAGTTGAAAGTCATCCGCACGCCGCGCTGCTACACGCGACGAACATCAAGATTTATGAAGATGCTGTTCAAGCCGAGTTAATCAAAGAGCAATCGGCAACCGTCTGGATTCGCGTCCCGGCGCAGGATCCCTCGGATCATCCGGCACTTCTGCAATTTCTGCCGAGTTTGACGAGAGAAATCAGGCGCGGCGGGTTAATTGCGTTTCTGACCGCGCCGCTTGTTTCAGGCAAAAACGCTTTTTCGCTGAATTTTGTCCGGCGTGAGAAGGAGCGCGAAGACAAATGTAAAAAAGATGCGGAAAAAATATTTCGCACTTTTGAAGAAAACTTCCCGAAAGAAATGCGGCTTGAACGGCTCGAACGACAGGAAACTTTTGAAATGCTTTTCGTTTCCCACCGGCGCGAATCGGGCGACATTCCAATTCTGCCCCTTCAGGCACAATGCGTTGACATCAGGCGTTATTTGACTTCGGGAAATATCAAGGCTGATGAAACTGATCACATCCTTCACGAACAATCTTTAGCCGGCATCGTCAGTTTAAAGTCGCCGCCGCAAAACTTCATTACCGCCGACACAATGCGCTACCTCACTTGTCGCGGCGACCTGAATTTTCCGCATACGATTGTGCTTGATTTCGTTGCGCTCGATACCGAAACGAGTAAAAAGGAATTAAAGAAGAAAATCAAGCGCATTGAAGGCAGCGGCAATACTTTTTTCGGTTTTAAGCCATTAGGCGAAGACGCGAAAGTTATACGGGAAGAACTAACCGAATTATTACGACAAGTCGAAAAAGGACGCGAAAAAATCTGCAAAGCCCGAATCAACTTTATCGTTTTCGGCGGCAAGGCTAAAACACGAAGTCAAATTAAAGAAAAAACCGAAGTTTTAAATGAGCGATGCGAGCAGATAATGTCCGCCGTTCGCAAAATTCCGGGCGCGGATGCCATTCGGGAAGAACCGGCGCGAATTCGGGCGATTTATCCGCGAATGCTTGCCGGAGAATTATCTTGGAGAGAAACCGGACAAGAATTCGGCGAAGCTGCCAGCACGCTCGCGGCGTTTGTGCCGACTGAAGGCGCGTGGCGCGGCAGCCCGCGCCCGCACAGTCTTTTTTTAACGCCAGATGGTCAGATGTTCGGACTTGATTTATTCGATAGAAACTTAATCAAATCGCCGACAGTGATTATTACGGCGGCTTCGGGCGAGGGCAAATCGGTTCTGGGAATGAGGATTATTACCGATATTTTAGCGACGAAAGGACGAGTGAAAGTGCGGGCGATCGATTATAAAAATTCGCTGAAACCGATGTGCAAACTGTTCAGCGGACGGCACATTAATTTCGCCGAATCAGAGCCGAAGCCTTTGAATATCTGGAATTATCCAGGCATCGAAACGGGACAGCCTGCTTCAAAAAGGCAAAGCACATTCGTTTTGACCGATCTTTTGAATCTGAGCAAAACGCCGGCGGGCGACACGATTTCCTATTCAATAGCCAAATCAATCGTTTCGGAAGTCTATAAAATCTCCCAAACGAGAAACGGCTCGGGGCGACCAAAATTTCAGCCGACTTTGAGCCATTTTCTTGACCTGCTGAAAAGCTACAGTTGGAATGAAACGGAAAGAACGAAGGCAAACGAGCTGTTTTTGAAACTAAACATTTACCGGGACGACCTCTGGCTCGACGCGCCGACCCACCCCGATTTCGACA
Organism: Actinomycetota bacterium; assembly: GCA_040005005.1. GTDB lineage: Bacteria > Acidobacteriota > Blastocatellia > Pyrinomonadales > Pyrinomonadaceae > JAFDVJ01. Next base: position 478 of record JBDTZT010000341.1, on the reverse strand, counting down.
CGGATTCGCCATTCGACGTTTATGAACTTACTTCCCTTTCTTCTCTTGACGAACCCGTCCGCGAAAGTATGGGCTACCGGATCGCGGCGTGCGTAATGCAGGAAATCGGCGAGGAAAATGACCAGGGTCAAATCACCCCCTTTTTATTCGTTTGCGACGAGATGAAGGAAATCAGCAAACATTTTCCGCCCGTTTTGGATTTGATCGGCAATACCAGTTTGACGGGACGCAAAGAAGGCGTGGTGACCTTGCTGATGGGACAAGCCTACGAGCATTTCAGCGGCACTGAGGACGCGCCAAACCCGATCGGCATTGATCTGGTCAAAAACTCCGGCGTGAAAATCATCGGCAAACAAATCGGAAACTTTGACCGGCTGGTCAGAGATTGCGAACTGCCGAAAGAAACGCTCGCGGCAATCCGCAGTATTCGCAATCCTTACGGGATTTATACGCAGTGGGTGATGGTCATCGGCAGCGG
>JBDTZT010000340.1:0-5343 GCA_040005005.1 Actinomycetota bacterium | reverse complement strand
CAAAATGGGCGAATGTGCTGTTTTAGTGGCGAAAGCCGTCAATTATATCGGCGCGGGAACAGTCGAATTCCTTGTTTCGGATTTGGATAAATCGTTTTATTTTCTGGAGATGAACACGCGTCTGCAAGTCGAACATCCCGTAACCGAACTCGTGACGGGAATTGATTTGGTGAGAGAGCAAATCAATGTCGCTTTCGGCGAAAAACTTTCGTTCACGCAGGACGATATTCAAATGAACGGACACGCGATCGAATGCCGGGTTTACGCCGAAGACCCGGACAATAATTTTCTGCCATCGCCGGGAAAAATTACGCGGCTGCGGCTTCCGCAGGGAAGCGGCGTGCGCGACGACGGCGGAATTTTCGAAGGCTCGGAGATTTCGATCTATTACGATCCGATGATTTCCAAATTTGCTGTTTACGGACGCAATCGCCTGGAGGCGATTGACCGGATGCGCCGCGCTTTGCAGGAATATGAGGTCGGCGGCATCAAAACGACGTTGCCGTTTTTCCGCGAAGTTGTCGAAGATACGGAATTTATCGAAGGAAAACTCGACACGGGATTTATTCCGCGTTTCAATGAACGAAAAAAGGTAAAGAAAATTTCGGACACGGAACGCGATATGGCTTTGATTGCAGCGGCTTTGGCAAATTCGGTAAAATCGCCGACGGTTTCGAGCGAAAATCAAACAAACAAGCCGCAAACTTCGCGTTGGACAATGGCGGGCAGAATTGCTGCGTTTTCAAATCGAATTTAAGATAATTTGGGGAGAATAATTTTGTATGGAAGAATTTTTAAGGACTTTAATGGGAAAAAGAATTGACGTTACATGCGGTTCAACTGCTTCGTTTCGCGGCGATGTGATTGATGTTAAGAACGGTATTTTATATTTGCGCGACGACGATGAGAAAATTGCCTATGTGGCGATTGATAAAATTGCGATAATCTGCGAAGTCAAGGAACACTTGTCGCGTCCCGGTTTTGTCGTTTGATTTACAGGCAGAAACGTTTCCTGACGGGCGCGTTTCTGCACTTAAACCAAAGCCCGAAGTGAAAATATTCGCTTCGGGCTTGGTAAATTTATTTTCGGAAAAATTATTTCGTGTTTGAATAGTTCGACGGAATGCGGCGATAGCCGACGATGCGTTTTTCCCAGTAACCTTTAAATGGCGAATAGGTGATGCCTTTGCTTGAAGATGCCTGATAAAAGCCGTTTTCGTCGGCGACAATTCCCATATGTCCGAGATTGTTGAAAAAGACGAGGGTGCCGAATTTGTAGCGATCGTCGCCGGTGACCGGTTCAAAGGTGTTCCACAAAGACCGGGCGCTGGTGCGCGTGAATGAAATTCCGGCATCTTGGAAAACCTTCCAGACAAAACTTGAACAATCGTAGCGATTCGGTCCCATCGAGCCGTAGAGATACGGAATTCCGAGTTTCGATTGAATTGACATCAGCAATCTTTGGCTGGTGTTTGAACTGTAATTTAAGAGGCTGTTAGAGTTTAGACTCGAATTGGTCGGTTGCGACGAAACGGTGTTTTTGACAAGCGGCTGATAAGGTTTGTTTGCGCCGACAATTAAGATATTGTTTGTTAAAGTCGAGCGTTGAGTTATATTTCCGGTCGGCGTGGAAAGAACGGTTCGTTTAAGTTTGTCCGTCGAGCCTTGTGTATTGGTTGGCTGACTTTCCGGCGCGGCAACTATTCTTGAACGGCTTTGAGCGTTTGAATTAGATGCAAAACTCACGAAAAAAACGGAAAGGCAAAGCGAAATACACAAACGGTTCTTAAAAATCATCAATAAAAATTACTCCAGTTATTTATTTTTTTAGAAGAGTGGTTAAATCGAAGATTTGATTCAACCGGCAAACCAACTTTTTGAAAAATTGCGGAAAATTACGGTATTTAACCGTTGAAATTTTGCAACAGAAAACTAAATTTTTTTAATTATTATTTGTCGAAACGTTGATTTGACTTTTTTAGTTTCGCCTATTCAGAAAGAAATGGCAAATCACTAAATCTATTTTAACTTTAAAGGCTATAGAATTAGCAAGGTTTTTTTTTGACATTTGCGAAAAAAAAGCAGAAAAAGTCTTAAAAACCGAAGTTTTTAAGACCCTGCCGCCTAACTTCTCCGCCTTCGCTGTCCGTCCGATTATTTTGTATGTCAATAGACAGTTTTAATAAAATTTATTTTCCAGATAAAAAAGAAAAAAGGTTAGAAAAAAATTCTAACCTTCATTCCTTCATTTTAATTTGTTGACCCGGGCAAATTAATTAAGCGGAAAATGATGTTCCGCAACCGCAACCGCCGGTTGCATTCGGATTTTCAAACGTGAAACCCGAACCCATCATATTCGACGTGTAATCAACCGTGATTCCATTTAGATATTGCGCGGAAAACATATCTACGAAAAGTTTGATACCGCCTTTATCCATTATAAAATCGCCGTTGCGCGATTCTTCTTCGATGTTCAAACTATATTGAAAACCCGAACAACCGCCCGGTACCACGCGAACACGAAGCCCGGCCGTTTCCGGCAAATCATCTTCGCTCGCTAAAAATTTCTTGATTTCTCCAATGGCTGAATCGGTAACAGTCATTTCAACTGTCGGTGCTGCAACTGCTGACATTTATTATAATTTCTCCTTTCAAATAAATTAGATTCAAAATTTGAATCTTTACTTTAATTTCAATTTTACACAGCGATTAGGAAAATCACAAGCGGAAACTTTCGGCGGTTGAAAAACGGGGTAAAAGCATTGAAAAAAGCGGGAATCTCTCCGCGCGGAGAGATTCCCGCTTTTTCACCTTACGGAACAAAGGAATTGGGAACGGAGAGGTCGCCATTTGTGCCGAAGCCGGTGATTAAGGTTCCGGCGGTTGAGCGCTGGATAAACCACGTCGAATTTGACGGTCGGAAAACCGCCGTGTCAAACTTGCCGTCGCCGTCGTAATCGCCCGGAGAAGGCATATCGCCCGAAGTTCCAAACGGAACGGAATAGAATGAAAAATCTTCGCTTCGCAAGATAAACCATTCGCCGCTTGAAGGTCGCCAAAAAGCGGCATCGGCTTTGCCGTCGCCGGTATAATCGCCTTGCACGGGTTTGTCGGTTGCAGTCCCAAATTGAAAAGCGATTGTCTGACCGGTTGAGCTGCGGTTAATCCACCATTGACCGAGACTCGGGCGATAAATGGCAATATCGGTTTTGCCGTCGCCGTCGTAATCCGCTGCTGCCGGAACATCGCCTGATGCGCCGAAAGTTGTAATCGTTGTGCCGCCTGAAGATTTCAAAATAAACCAAGTTAAGCTGGAAGGACGAAAAACAGTCGGGTCGGCTTTGCCGTCACCATCGAAGTCGCCGACAATCGGAACATCGCCTGACGTGCCGAAAGGGAACGAGAAAAACGAATTATCTTCGCTCCGCAGAACAAACCAGTAACCGGTCGAAGGACGCCAGAAAGCGATGTCGGTTTTGCCGTCGCCCGTAAAATCAGCCGGCACGAGCTTGTCAGTTGAAGTGCCAAACTGCAAGGCACTGTTGCCGCCGTTTAAAGATTTCGAATACCACCATTCGCCCGCCGACGGTCGAAAAATTGAAATATCGGTTTTGCCGTCGCCGTCGAAATCGGCTATTTGATGTGCCAAAACGTCATTCAATCGGCGTTCATATGCGCCAATGTCCGAACGCGCTCCGCCTGTGCCGTCGCCGTCCTGCGGGCGCGTGATGCCGCGCTGGTCGGTGGCGGGAAAGACGGTCGGGTCGCCCGTGTCGATCGCCGGACTGCCAAAAAGCAAAGCGTGGGTTCTGGTCGCACCGCCGTTATAACTTAACAGTCCGAGAAGCGGGTCAACGCCAGTGATGTTGCCGGTCGTCGTGCCGCCGATGGTTGCGCCGGTCGTATTTCTGATTAAGTTATAGCCCAGCGAGTTGATCGGAGCGGAAGTGGTGCTGAACACATCCTGCGCCGTTCCGCCGTTGGCGACATTGTTGGCAATTATCGTATTGCGGACAGATTGATCGGCGGCATCGGAGACGCTATCCACGCCGAATCCGCCGACATTGCCGGTCGCGCGGTTATCGACAATCGTCGAACTGGAAATATCTACTCTGTCAGCCGAGCCGCCGGGATTTGAATCCTTGATGCCGCCGTAATTTCTACCGGCGAAATTGCCGCTGACGGTGCTGTTGTTTAGTGTCAAAGCTCCGACGACATCAAAACCGCCGCCGTCGCCCGAAGTCCCGCCGCCAGCAATCGCCGTATTGCCGCTAATGGTCGATCCTGTAACGGTAACCACCCCTGCCCCGGTAATATAAAATCCGCCGCCGCCGCCGGTCGTGTTGTTGTCAGAGTTTGATGTGTTGTTTGAAATGGTGGAATTGGTAATGGTCATAAACTCCCCAGCTTGACCGTTCGGCTGATAATAAATGCCGCCGCCGAAATTCGCTGCCGAGTTTCCGGTAATGACCGAATTAGCGATCGTGACTTGTCCGGCGCCCTGATTGCTGATCGCTCCTCCGCTACCCTGACCGCTTTGCTGGGCGTTCGCGCCGACCGTGCTGTTATTTGTAAAATTACAACCGCTGATGTCGATTACGCCGGTATTATGCACCGCGCCGCCGCCCGGTACGGCTGAGTTGCCGGTAAAATTCGAGTTGGTGATGGTCATCGAACCGGAGCGGTTGCGAATCGCGCCGCCGCCGCCTTGGGGGCCGCCTACCGTATTGCCGGTAAATGTCGAACCCGTGATCATAACATTTGCCGTTATCAGATTACTGCTGCTGTAGATTGCGCCGCCGCCGAGTCCGGTCGCGCCGGCGTCGGTACTGACGTTGTTCGTGAACGTACAGCCCGTAACATTCAGCACTCCGCCGCTGCTGATGGCTCCGCCCACGACCGCCGTGTTTGAATTAAAGGTCGAATTAGTAATCGTCGCCGTCCCGTCGTTGGAAATTGCACCGCCGAAACCGCTTGTGTTTCCGTTAAAAGCGGAGTTGGTAACGGTCAAAACGCTGGTGGCGATGGTGTTGACAATCGCTCCGCCTGACGCCGTCGTTACATTATTCCCGTTAAAGACGCAGTCATTAACGGTCAGAGTAGCAAAGTTATTAATCGGTCCTTGGGTAGCGGTAGTGCTTTGCACAAAGGTAATTCCGCTAATTGTCAGCACGTCGGCGGTGGAACCATTCACGCCGTTCTGAAAAATCCGGTTGTTAGCGTTGGTGATCGTCAAAAGATTCGCGCCCGGTCCGGTAATCGTCAAAGTGTCCACGCCCGCCGCCGGACTGATCGCAATCACCGTTGCCACCGTAATCGTGCGCGGCGTATTAAACGACGCAT
>JBDTZT010000339.1:0-5347 GCA_040005005.1 Actinomycetota bacterium | reverse complement strand
TTTTCAGCCATCGGCGAATTGCGTCCGCCGCATAAATATTTGCAGTCTTTTTCTGAATTTTCCGTCGAGATGCTTTTTAATAAGCATATCGAATCCCTAAGATTTTTGGACCAGCAAGGTTTTATCGCGCAACATCTGCCGATCTACAATTTCAGACAAAAGTTTTTGAAAGAATTTTTGGAAGCCGGCAAAAGAATGAAAAGTTTTTTATCGCCCGTAAAGCTCATCTATTTAATGTATTTCGGAAATAAGACACGCTTTACCAAAACCATTCAGGAACAATTTTTGGCCAAACAGCTGCGTCTGCCGTAAATTAATAACAAAACCGCCATCATTTTTTGATCAGATTTCTGCAAATTTAATAAACGCGAAAATTCTACAGCGTGTTTTAAAAAATCTTGGAAAACGGCACACCGTTGCTTCGATTAAAAGCGTATTTTTATTAATATTTAATCCATATTTATAAGAAAACCAATTTTTCAACCCCTTTGTCTTGACAGAAAAGCACTTCGGAATGTAAATTCTAGTTTTGTTCGGTCAAAATCGCGATTTCGGAATTGAAGCAAAAACAGATGCCTTTTCTCTCTTTTCACATCATTTTCTCAGAAAAAATAGTTGGCAGAGATTATCTTCTTTCCATCTGCATTGATTAAGGCTATAATTGATAAAATCCGCCTAGAGTCAATCAATTACTGCGCTTGACCGAACATATTGCGGATTCGCACTTTTAAAAGTAGCTATTTTGAGAAGGAAATTAACATAAATATAAATGTCTAATGATGTTATAAAAGAAACTGAAGAGTCCCAGACAAGCGAAATTTCAGTTTCAGAAGATCAAACACAAGTAACTTCTGCCGAAACGGCGGCAGATGAAAACTTATCGGAACAACAAACTTCGGCTGACGAAGATTTTGGCTCAATTCTCGAAAAATTCGAGCAAGACCAAACAATCTTTCATACGGGCGAAACTGTTAAAGGAAAGGTTATCGGTATCTCCGATCACGGCGTGATCGTTGATTTCGGTTACAAATCGGAAGGTATTGTGCCGCTCGAAGAATTTACCACACCCGATGGCGAAATTTTCGTGACCAGAGGAGATGAGGTTGAAGTTGTTATCAAAAACATTCATCCGGGCGACGCTCCGCCGATTCTTTCCCGCAACGATGTTTTGCGCCGCAAATCTTGGGATGTAATCGAAGCTGCCTATAATGACGGGACGCCGATTACCGGTCTCGTGATGGATAAAACCAAAGGCGGTCTGCGCGTTGACATCAACGGTATTGAAGCTTTTTTGCCCGGCTCGCTGGCGGATTCGCGTCCGAGTTTTAATCTTGATTCGTTTCGCGGCAAGGAAATCGAAGCGCGGGTTATCAAATTCAGCCGTAAACGCAACAACATCGTTCTTTCGCGCAAAGCCTTGACCGATGAAGTTATCAATAAACAAAAAGGCGAAACCCTGGGCAAGATCGAACAAGGTTACGTGATTGAAGGCGTTATCAAAAACCTGACCGAATACGGCGCATTTGTTGACATCGGCGGCATTGACGGACTTCTGCACGTAACGGATATGTCGTGGGGCCGACTGCAAAATCCGGCAGAATTGTTCAAGGTCGGCGATAATGTGCAGGTCAAGGTTCTGAAACTCGATAAGGAAAAAGAAAAAGTTTCACTCGGCTACAAACAACTGATTCCCGATCCGTGGTCGAGCGTGGTCGAAATTTATCCGGTCGGCGCCAAAGTCAGCGGAAAAGTTTCGAGCGTGGCCGAATACGGCGCGTTCGTCGAACTCGAACCGGGTGTTGAAGGCTTGGTTCACGTTTCGGAAATGTCGTGGTCGAAACGCTCAAAGAGTCCGAAACAACTGCTCAAACCGGGCGAGGAAGTCGAAGTTCAAGTGCTCGGAGTTGACACGGACGACCGCCGCATCAGTCTTGGAATGCGGCAACTGCAACCGAATCCGTGGGAAAGTCTGGCGGGCAAATACCGCGTTGGAATGACCGTTAACGGAAAGGTCCGCAACATTACCGATTTCGGCGCGTTTATCGAACTCGAAGACGGCATTGACGGACTCGTGCATGTTTCGGATATTTCGCGTTCAAAGAAAGTCAGACATCCGAAAGATATGCTGAAACGCGGTCAGGATGTGCAAGCCGTAATTACGAGTCTTGATATTGACGGACAACGAATGTCGCTGTCCATTAAAGACCTCGCGCCGAGTTCGTGGGAAGCATTTATTGCCGATCATAAAGCCGGTGATGTCGTTAAAGGAAAAATTTCAAGGTTTGCCGGATTCGGTGTCTTTGTCGAATTGGCCGATGAACTCGAAGGTTTGTGTCATATTTCGGAACTCTCCGATGAGCGTATTGAAAATCCCGAAAAGATTTACCATATCGGTCAGGAAATGGATTTCAAAATTCTGCGGATTGAATACGAAAATCAAAAAGTCGGTTTATCGCACCGTGCCGTCGGCAAGGAAGACGAGCCGGTCGTTGATTATAAGAGCTATTCGACCGAAGCCAAAGGCGGAATGGCATCACTGGCGGAATTGGCAAATTTGAAATTCCCTTCGGCAAAAACCGAAGAACCAAAAGACGTACCGAAAAAGCCTGAACCGAAAGCGGAAAAAGCGGCAGCACCGGTCGAAGCCGCGAAACCCGATGTTTCGACGGAAATTGTTTCCGAAGAAAAGCCGGCGGCGGAAGAAAAATCTATTGACTTGGCAGAAATAAAAGAAGAACCGGGCGCGGAGGAAGCCGTCGCGGAAAAAGCGGAAGTTGAAGAACCAACCGAAACTGTCGCGGAAACCGAAACTGTTAAAACCGAAGAACCGGGCGCGCAAGAAACCAAAGCAGCTGAAACGAAAGAAGTCGCCGCCGCCGCCGAAACTAAGGTAGTCGAAACGGAGGAACCTGAAACGGTTGAAGCCTCAACTGTTGAAACAGCCGAAGAATCTCTCGAGGAAGTTGAAGAACAAACAGCCAAAGGATAATTTTTTACAATAACAACGCGTTTGAGAGGAAAACATAAAGATGACAAAAGCTGACCTAGTTGAAAAAGTTGCAAAAGAAGCGGAAATGACAAAAAAAGATGCCGAACAATTGGTCGAGATTGTTTTCGACAGCATTATCGGTTCTTTAAATGAAGGCGAAAAAATCGAATTGCGCGGTTTCGGCAGTTTTCGTGTTCGTGAACGCAACGCTCGCAAAGGTCGCAACCCGAAAACCGGCGCGGCCGTCAGCATTCCGGCCAAGCGGGTGGCATATTTCAAACCCGGCAAAGAGTTGAAAGAACTTATCAACACAGGAAAATAAGTCTTGAGTCTTGAGTTTTGGATCGGTTTTTCCCGACTCAAGACTCAAGACTATTTTATGGATTTACTTTGGAGTCCCTGGCGATACGATTACATCAAAAGCGGTGAAAGCCTTTCGTCAGCCGTTTCAAGCGGTTGTGTGTTTTGCGATATTCTAAAAAGCCCGGCAAGCGATGAAGAAAAGTTTATTCTTTACCGCGCCGGGTTTAACTTTGTCATCTTAAATATTTATCCGTATATCAGCGGACATCTGATGGTGATTCCTTATGAGCATCTCGCCTAAATAGATCAGGCGAGCAAAGAAACAACCGACGAAATGATGGATTTAACCAAAAAATGTCAAACCGCTCTGCGTGAAGTTTACGAGCCGAACGGTTTTAATATCGGGATGAATCTCGGCAAAGCAGGCGGCGCAGGCGTTGCCGGACATTTTCATCAGCACATTTTGCCGCGCTGGATCGGCGACGTAAATTTTATGACTTCAATCGGACAAACGCGGACGATTCCCGAAGATTTACAAACAACTTACGATAAGCTGAAAAGTTAATTTTAGAAAAAAAGTAACTGAGGAGGTCTTGGGATTTTGGTTTTGGTTTTTGGTATTTATTCAAATTAAACCCGCCGGCTTGCAATCAAGAATTTGAATAGTTAGTGTTTGGGTGAGAAATTCATCGCCAATCGGCTATTTCTTTCAAAAACCAAAGACCTATAACATTACGAAAAAGATATTTTCTTTGATGAAAAACTTAAATTATTACACGCTTTTGATATTCGCACCGATATTAATTCTGACCGGGATTTTGGGTCTTTTTCTACCCGAAACTTTTGTGAGCGGCGCGCCGTCCTACAATATTTTTCACATTCTTTTCGGCACCATCGGCTTGCTTTCCGCCTTGAGCAGAAAGCAGAGTCTGATCCGCGGATTCAATATCTCATTCGGCTTAATTGATCTTTACCAAGCCGCCGCAAGTTTTCTTCACCTGTTTCCCGAAAGCCATTTCCGTTGGCGAACCGGCGACGACATACTTCACATTATAATTGGGACGGCGTTGGTTTTAATTGGATTATTTGGCAGTGGAAAGAGTAAAAATTAGCGGTGGACTTGTCGTCAGGCGAAACCGAAATACATTCTACTTTTGATAACTCGAGCGAGGTTTTAACAAAGTCGCGGTTTGGCGCTCACGTCTAATATCCGGTTAGCCGCCGTTCACCTGATAGTTCGACAATTTTATAATGCTGCGCTCGAATGGCTCATTTGCGTTCTAACCCGGCGCGATTCCAATTGTCGAGGTTTGCGCCCGCTTCGTAGGTAGTTTGCATAAAGTCAAGCAAAGTTTTTTCCGGCGAATCTGACTGCCGCACTACCTCATAAAGCAAAATAAATTCTTTCAATTACTGATGATAATAGCCTTCGGCGGGCAGAATCTTAGATTCGCTAAATCCTTTGGGCGCGGGCGCGGCATAAGCGTAAAAAGCGGCTTCTTGGACTGCGCCGCCGCCGCCCCAGAAACCGTGACTGATGCATTTGTGCGAATAGGCTTCGCGGGTAATCAGGTCTCCGGCGCTCTCGGGTGCTTCTTCGCCGTTGAAGCGCGTGACCGCCAAATCGAAACTTCCCCAGAAGAAATGAACCGGACTGCATTTGCCGATAAACCGTGCGCGAAACTTTTTGAAAATCTTATCTGTCCACACGAGAATCCGCCAGAATCGGTGGGCGTATTCGGCGTCATATGAGGAATGTTGGTCATCGTCTGTAAAACGAATCGGGTTCTCAACCTCAACCGGCATCGTCCAGATTTTTACACTTAGATTAAGTTCTCGAAGCGTTTTCATCACTTCATCATAAAAATCGGAAACTGAGCGCGAATAGAGTTTGATCGTTTTTGTCTCGCCGGCGTCGGTTTCAACGAGCAGTTTGTGTTCAATAAAATCGAAATCTATCCGGAAACTACGCGCGCCGTGCGGAATAATTGAAGTCGTCAGTCCGCGTGGCGTGACATAAAGCGGCGAATTCCAAAAATGGTTCTCGAGCGGAGT
>JBDTZT010000338.1:0-5347 GCA_040005005.1 Actinomycetota bacterium | reverse complement strand
TCACCAAAGAAGTCGAAATTTCAACCATCGGCATCGGCGCCGGCGCGGAATGCGATATTCAAGTTTTGGTTTTGCACGATCTCGTCGGAATGACATTCGGTCGCCAGCCGCGCTTCGTTCGCCAATATGCGAGCGTTCGCGACGTAATGACCGAAGCGATTCAAAACTGGTCGGCGGACGTAAAAAACGGTTCTTATCCGAACGAGAAGGAATCCTATGGTTTGACCGAAGAAACAAAGAAAGAATTAATGAAATGAGAAGAGCTGTTGTTTTACTTATTATTTTCCTTTGTTTAAGCAATTACAATCTTAATGCACAGCGGATGTGTTCGATTTGCGTCCCGAACCTTGACTCGCCAAAAGGTGATTTTGTGCCAGATTGGTTTATTAAAATCTATAAGAAAAAGCGTTTACCACTTTCCTATCAAGACAAAATATTTATCGAAAATTTATCATTATCGAAAATTCATACGATTAAAATTTACCAGAGCAGTTTTGTTGTAACGTCGTTTAGATTTAATTTCCGAAAATACAAAGGTTCAAAACTATGCTTACGATTAAATAATTCGTATGAAACGTGGCAGTTAGACAATATAAAAAATTCAAAATCTTGCAGTTGTAAATAAACTTTTTATGGAAATCATCAACCGCAAACAAAGAATGGCATCGCTCGCGCGGAAACTGCGGCGCGAAAATAAAACCGTCGGATTTGTGCCGACGATGGGCGCACTGCACGAAGGTCATCTCGAACTTGTCAAAGAAGCGCGGCAGATGTGCGATGTCGTGATTGTTTCGATTTTTGTTAATCCGACGCAGTTTAACGACAAAAAAGACCTCGACAAATACCCGCGTGATTTGACGAGCGATGCTGCCGTTTTAACCAGCTATCAGGTTGATTATATTTTTGCGCCGGACACGGATGAAATTTATCCGAACGGATTTTCGACCTTTGTTTATGTCGAAAATCTGACCGAAACACTTGAAGGTGCGTCGCGTCCCGGACATTTTCGCGGCGTGGCGACGGTCGTCACGATTCTTCTCAACACGATTCGTCCTGATTTTGCATTTTTCGGGCAGAAAGACGCCCAGCAAGTCGCCGTCATCAAAAGGCTGACGACCGATTTAGGTTTCGACACCGAAATTGTCGTGATTCCGATTGTCCGCGAAGAATCGGGCTTAGCAATGTCATCGCGCAATTCACTTTTGTCGGACGAGGAAAGACAAAAGGCTTCGATCATTTACCGGGGTTTGCGCGAAGCGAAAATTGCCGTTAAAAACGGCGAACGAAATGCTGCTAATCTCGCAGACATTGTACGCAAAACGGTTGAAACCGAACCGCTTGCGCAAATCGATTACATTGCCGTGGTTAATAACGAAACACTCGAACCGGTCGAAAAAATTGGCGAAACTGCGGTATTGATTGCGGTTGCCGTGCGTTTCGGAAACGTCCGGTTGATTGACAACACGGTTTTGAACCGAAAGCAGTAAATTGGTCTCAAACTTGCATCTAAATTAACGATGCCGAAAGCGGTATTCAAATATATGAAAAACATTAAATCAATTTTAGCGATTTTCGGATTGTTGATTGCTTTTTCGTTCGCGGCTTCGGCTCAAAATGTAACTTTGACCTCGCCCGACGGCGACAAAATCAATGTCACCGGTCAAAACGGGAAGGTGGTCGTTTTAGCCGTCGGCGCAACCTGGCTGCCGCTCTCGAAAAACCAGGTCATTGTCACCAATAAACTAGCGAAAAAATACGCCGGCAAAGATGTCGTGATTTATTTTGTGGCGACCGATTCGGCGTTGGCGAAATCGAAAAACTTTGCAAGCGACGAAGAAATTCGCGCCTTTGTCACAAAAAACAAGTTGGGCGTGAAAATTTTGCGCGATTCGGAGGGTCTCTTGACGCTCAAAAAATTTGGTGTTGACCAGCTTCCGTCATTTGTGATTTTGGGCAAAGACGGTAAATCATTCGGCGAGCCGTTTGGCGGAATTGATCCCGACAGCGACATTTCCATCCCCATTTCAAAGGCGATTGACAAACTTTTGTAAGGTTTTAACTAATCTAAATATCTGACGAGTCGCAAAAAGGCTCGTCATTTTTTTTGGAATACGCGGCCGTTTTGTTGTATAAACAATACGTGAAATTAAAATTTAAAAAGCTGTCTCTGCTCCTTAGTATTTTTGTATCGTTTTTCTCTTTATTGACTGAAGCCAACGCTCAAAAAACTGAAAATAAACCCTCACTTGCCGATAAACGCGAGATTATCGAATCTTTATTAAAAGAAAAATTTGATAAATCGTCCAAAAAAACGATCTATATTTCCACAATAAATCTTCCGACCGAAATAAAAAACAATTTTCCGCTCATTAAAAACAAAAAGATACAATTTATCTCAGCCGAAAATTCCGAAAATTCCGGTTTCTGTGCTTACGAGTTTGGCAAATTTGAAGTGATTGATAAATTTGTGTCCGTTGTCTTCGGCGATTGCAACTCAGGTTTAGCTTACGACTTCATAAAATTCCGCGACAAATGGAAAAGCGTTGGCTTAGTTATCATCAAGTAAATTCTGCATTAACCGATAGACAAGACTTACCGGCAACCCGACAACATTCCAATAATCGCCTTCGACGGCTTCGATGAAAAGCGCGGCTTGCGCCTGCACGGCATATGCGCCGGCTTTGTCAAGCGGTTCGCCGGAGCAGGCGAGAAATTCGATCTCTTCCTCCGACATTTCAACGAATTTAACGCGGGTTCGTTGAATTCCAACAACCGACTTTGGACTTTGGGCTTTGGATTTTGGACTTTGCACTTCGACAATCGCAACGCCCGTCAAAACTTCGTGCCAATTGCCTGAAAGCAATGTTAACATTCGTTTTGCGTCCGCTAAATCGGCCGGTTTCCCGATGATTTGATTATCAATGACAACCGTTGTATCGGCGCCTAAAATAATTGCGCCTGTGTGTCTTTGTGCGACCGTCGCGGCTTTTTCCCGCGCCAGTCTTTGCACATAATCTTCGGGCGATTCGCCCAAAAGTTCGGTTTCATCAATATCGGCGGAGTCTTTTGTAAATTCCCAGCCAACCGAAGTTAAAATTTCGGCGCGGCGCGGACTGCCCGAAGCGAGAATCAATTTTGGAAGTTTCATAATTTCGTGGTTTAATTTTAGATGTCGCCAGCAATTAGCTTATCAATTAGCTTATAATGAACGCTCGCGGCGGACAAACGCCCGAATTATGAATGAATTGTTTCGCGCTCTGCCGGCGCTTTTAAAACAATTTGACGAAAACGAAGACGTGCGCGAAGCGGTAACATTTGCGGCGTGGCGACGCATTGCGGGCGAATCTCTGTCGCCGCACGCGATTCCGCTCAGGCTCCACCTCAAACATCTGACAATTGCCGTTTCGAGCGAAACGTGGAAAAAGCATCTGCAAAGTTTGAGCGGACAGATGATTTTCAAAATCAATTCGGTGCTTGGTCAGGCAATCGTGACATTTATCGAATTTCGCGTGGACGAAAAAACTATCGAAAGCAATCGCGCCAAAAACCAAAAATCAACGCTTTCCGATGAAGAATTGGAACAAATCGCGCTCAATGAAGTAACGCCGAAAATGCGCCGTTCGGCTGATGCGATCAAAGACGATAATCTGCGCTATCAATTTCTGCTCGCGGCGGGAAGCTGTCTGGCGCGAAAAAAGAAATTCAACGAAAAACAAAAAACGAATGATGGATAACAAATTGGTTTTAATTTTCCACTTTCCATTTTCAATTTTACATTATATTTTATGGACGTTAGACAAGTAGCCAAACTGGCACATCTCGAAATCAGCGACGAAGAGGTCGCGCTTTACACACCGCAGATGGCGAATATTGTCGCGTATGTCGAGCAACTAAACCAACTCGACACGGAAAATATTGAACCGATGCTCGGCGGATTAACCGCGGAAGGCGCGGCAACCGAAACCCGCCGCGAAGATATTCCGCACGAATCGCTCGGACAAAAAGCCGCGCTCAAAGAAGCACCGTCGGCGGTTGAAGGACATTTTCAAGTTCCGAAAGTCTTATGAAGTCAGATGTCAGAAGTCAGAGGTCAGAAGTTGGTTGGCGGAGAATTTTTATCTGCTGTCTGCTGTCTGCTGTCTGCTGTCTGCTGTCTTCCTGCGGCAGCGTGCCGAATCTCGAACCGCCGGAATGCACTGATTCGCGGCTCGTTGTCAAGCAATTTTACTCGTATCATTTCGGCAACGAGATGAAGTTTTCGCCCGCGAATCTGCGCCAGCGCGAGAAGTTTTTAACGCCGGAATATTTCAAATCATTGCAGAGCGTGACGGCGGAAAATGATATTTTTACGACGAATTCGCTGGATTTTCCGAAAGCATTTCGCGTCGGCGGCTGTAAAGTTGTTGAGCCGAGCAAAACAAATATGGAAGTTCTGCTCTTTTGGAAAGACGACACGCGCAGCGAACAAAAAGCAATTAACGTCGAAGTCATCAAACAAAACGATAAATGGCTGGTAAATAAAATTTTGAATTAGAATGTGTTACTTCCTGACAATCTCGTTTAATAAAGATTTTCAAAAGATAGTTAAATCAGGTTTTCCCGAAAACATTTTTTTGCGTGAAAACACTAATGCTTTCTTTAAGCAAAATTTTGGAAATAATTTTGTTTCAATTGATATAACTGATGGTCATTGTTCATGTTCGATTTATCCGATTTTATTGACGAGCGAAGCTGAAATTGAAACTGAAGAGCTGATTGACAAATATCGCAAAAAAGGTTGGTCTGAAAATAAAATTCATCGGGCAATTGATGACAAGAAGAAATCAGAAAACAAAGATGTTATTAATTTAAGGGAAATTTTAGCGCATCTTTTTGAACAAGTTGGAAGTTTTTGGCTTTTTGCTCATCAATACAAAAGTTTAGTTGAAAATGAGCCGCTAAAAAGTATGAATCCTAAAGACCTCCGAGTTTCGGAACTTTTGGATAACAAAAATGAAGTTCCAGAAGATGTAATAGTAAAGATAAAAAAATGAGTATTGTTTCAAACATCGAAAAAACTTTGGATAACGCCGAGAAATTGAACGGCACTCTTAACTCTTTTCTGTCCATCGAGCGCGAATATGCGATAAAACGCGCCGCCGAAGTGGAAAAAGAGGCGGGCGAAACTGCGTTGCGCGGGCTGGCAATCGCGCTCAAAGACAATATCTGCACAAAGGATTTACTGACGACTTGCGGTTCTTACATTCTGCATAATTACAAGGCGCATTACGACGCGACCGCCACGCAGAGATTGAAAGACGCCGGTGCGATTATTGTCGGCAAAACGAATATGGACGAGTTTGCGATG
>JBDTZT010000337.1:0-5354 GCA_040005005.1 Actinomycetota bacterium | reverse complement strand
CATCGAAGTCCGCAACGCCGAAGCACAGCGCAAAGCCGCGCAGGACGTTTTGCGTCTGAATGTTTATCTCGAAACCCAGACAAAAATGCTCGAAATAGTCAAAAAGGCTTATATGACTTTGCCCGATTATCAGAAAGTTCCGAATTTCAAATTATTGGAATTCGGACGCCGGGAAGTTTTACGCGAAAAGCGCGAAGTTTTCGCCAATTACCATCAAAACATCGCAAACGAGCTTTTGTTTTTAGGACTTTACGACGAAGGAACGCCAGAACTCGAAAGCGGTCAGAAATCTGAGATCAAAAGTCAGAATGATTCATCGCAGACTGAATCAAACAATCCGAAACCCAAAATCCAAAATCCAAAATCCGATGATTTAAATTACACTCTGGCGGTTTTTTACAAACGCGGCGAGATGGCGAACCGCGCCGTCGCGTTTATCGAACCGCTCTGGAAAAATGTCCCGGCCGATTACCAGATCGAACTGATTCCGCGTGACCAGGCCGAATTGCTTTATCCCGCGCCTTACGCCGATTCGCTAATAAAATACGCACCCGAACGAGGTGTTGACCCGCGTTTTATCTTAGCGATTATGCGGCAGGAATCGCGTTACCGCGCCGATGTCAAATCAAACGCGGCGGCGCGCGGGCTGATGCAGTTTATCTCGACGACTTCGAATCAAATCGCGACTGAACTCAAACTTGCAAATTTCCGGCAGGACGAGCTTTACAATCCGCCGACAGCGATTCTGTTCGGTTCGCAATATCTTTCAAATCTTTTCAAACAGTTTCCCAGTCAACCGGCGGCGGTCGCGGCCAGCTACAATGGCGGCGAAGATAATGTCAAGCGTTGGCTGGCGCGTTCAAAATCAGATTTGCCGGATAGATATGTTCCCGAAATTATTTTCTCGCAATCGAAAGATTATGCTTACAAAGTGATGGCGAATTACCGAGTTTACCAGATATTTTACGACGAAAATCTGAAAGTTCGCTAAAATTAATTTCAAACAGGACGGGCCGGAAATTCAGGAAAAGAATATTTGAATCTTCTTAATCCTCTCCATCTTGTTTGAATTTGTTTTTTTATTTATGCAGAATTGAATTTTATGCGCTACTTAATTTTATTTTTATCCGTAATTTTATTTTTTACGGCTTGCAAAAAAGCCGAACTGCCGCCAAATACTTCGGCTGAGGGCAAGCGTTACTCATTAAAAGGCAAAGTTGTTTCGGTTGATAAAGCAAAAAAGACCGCGACGATTGAACACAACGCGATACCGGAGATGTCAATGCCTGCAATGACGATGCCTTTTCCGGTTCATGCCGATTGGGTTTGGGACGATTTGAAGCCGGGTGCTGAAATTCATGCCGATTTAGCGGTTGACGCAACCGGCAAAGAACCTTATTGGTTGGAAAATATTGCTATCGTCGCCGCGCCTGACCCGAATAATCCGGTCCCGCTAAATGACAAATTCGCGCAGATCGGCCAGGCGATTCCCGAATTTACTTTGACGAATCAGGACGGCAAACGCATCTCGACCAAAGATTTCAAAGGCAAAGCGTGGGCCTTGACGTTTATCTATGCGCGTTGCCCGCTGCCCGATGCCTGCATCAGGATGTCAACGAATTTTTCGGACGCGGCTTTGAAGATCATGAAATCCGAGGTGAAGGATAAAATGCGCCTGTTGAGTATTTCATTCGATCCCGAAAACGACACGCCCGCAAAACTTCGCGGGTATGGACAAGGTTATCTCGGCAAAGACGCAAAGCCCGATTTTAGCGTTTGGCAATTGGCGATCGGCAGCGACAAGGAAGTAAAATCAATCGCCGACTTTTTCGGCCTGCGCTACGAAACCGACCCGAATAATAAAACATTAATCAATCATTCATTGCGCACCGCCGTGATTTCGCCCGCAGGAAAGGTCACGAAAATATTTTCGGGCAATGATTGGACGGCAAACGATTTGCTGGCAGAATTGAAATCGGCTCTGGAAACGGCGGAAAAACCACTTTCCGAGGCAAAATAAATCAAACTTTGAATTGTGAATAACGCCGTCTTGCAGCAAATAAATTTTTCCGCGCGCAGTTTGGAAAAGAGCGATGCCGAACTCGTCGAGGCTTGCCGGCGCGGCGACGAAACGGCTTGGAACGCGCTCGTTGACCGCTATCAGCGATTGATTATTACGATTCCGCGCCGCGCCGGTTTGAGCGAAGAACAAGCGGCCGACGTTTTGCAGGAAGTTTTTCTGACGCTGTTTGAAAAGCTCGCTGAAATCGAACAGCCCGCACGAATCCGTTCGTGGCTGGTAACGACCGCGAAATTTAAAACGTGGGCGATTATCCGCAGCAGCAAAGGTCTTTATGCGGCAGAAACCGAAGAGGAAATGGAACTTGAAATGGCGCGCCTCGCGGATGCTTCGCCGCTTGCCGACGAGGTTTTGATCGAACTCGAACAACAACATCAAATCCGCACGGCGTTAAAAGAACTCGAAGAACGCTGCCGGAAAATTCTTTCGATGATTTATTTGCAGGATTCAGCGGCAAGTTACTCGGAAGTGGCAACCGCAATCGGTGTCGGCGAAACAAGCATCAGCCCACTGCGTTCGCGCTGTCTGCAAAAACTGGCGAAAATTTTGACAAAGTAGTTGCGGAAAGTTACGTAGAGTGTATGGATTTTAACTTTGAAACTTTCTGCAACTTGCTGAAAACATTTTTTCATCTTGTCTTTTTTATTAAATCAGTTGCACTGTCAGTATGAGAGGCAACGAAGCAATGAAGTTTACTAATGAAATGAACAACGAACACGAAGATTTACTGGGCAAAATCGTCAATCTGATGCAAACCGACAAATCGGCCGACGCGCCGGCCGATTCGATCCGGTGGTCGAAAAATCTTTTCCGCGCCCATGCTGCCGCGCCGAAAAAATCGCTCGTGCGACGAGTTCTGGCGGTTTTGCAGATGGATTTATCGCCCGACAAAGCAGTTTTCGGCGAACGCTCCGCTTCGCCCTCTGAGGTGCGCCAGATGCTCTTCGGCGCGGGCAACAACAGTATTGATTTACGGATCACGAAAGCGAAGATTCGTTTTACGATTGCCGGACAAATTTTGGGTGAAGACTTTACCGGAGCGGAAATCGAACTTGCGAACGCGGAAAAATCTTTCAAAACGAAAGCAAACAAAATTAGCGAGTTTAAATTTGAAAATATTTCAAAAGGAAAATATACTTTATCGCTAACCCTCAAAGACAAGGAAATTGTTATCGAAAATATTGAAATCAGCTAATGTTTCTCTTTCGGGGGTAGGAGAAACATCGGAAAGCGAAAGGAAATTATGTTTCCTTTCGCTTTACTTTTTTTCGACCGGACGTAAAACTTTTTGTCCGTATCACAGTTGTAAACTTTGGGTTAAAATGATTTTATGCCGCTACGAAAAATTGCCGACCGATTGATTTCAGCAAAAAATAAGCGCGAAAGAGAGCGAATTTTGTCGAAAACGGCGCGTCGGAACGACCTCGAAATTGCTCACAGTTTGAAAAATATTTGTTACGAAGTCTGGACCTCAGAACCGGCAAAAGCGCAAAAAGCCGCGCTTGCCCTGCAAAATCTGGTCGGAATTGATCCGCACGAAGAAATCAAAGCACTCGCCTTTTGGGTCGCGGGAATTGCCGAACTGACGAAAGGAAAACTTGAAAAGACAATCGAAAATCTCGACAAATCTGCCGAAATCTTCCAAAAAATAAAGCAGGAACACGAAGCCGCCCACACTCAGGTCGCCAAACTCATCGTGCTCGCGCTGCTCGGAAAATATACGGAAGCAGTCAAAACCGGCAAAGCGGCGCTGAAAACATTTGAAAAATACGATGATCAACTCGCGGCCGGAAAGATTGAAAAAAATCTCGGCAACATCATTGCGCGGCAAAATGATTTATTTTAATCCATTCGATATTATCTTTCCGCCAGAGAGCGGTTTCTGAAATTAAAAGACCTTAAAGAACTAACAATGTGTGAAACGAATCTAGCCAATATTTATACCGAATTAAATAGTTTCCATAAGGCTGAGGAATTTTATGTTCAGGCTTTGGAACGCTCCCGACAAGCTAAAATGTTTTTTATCGAAGCAGAAATTGAAGCGAGTATGGGAAATTTGGCGATGTTCCGCGGAAAATATGACAAGGCTTTGCTCTTTTTGGAACTTTCCCGCCAAAAATTTGAAAAATTGGGTATCACGCATCGCTCGCTTATCGCCAATCTTGAAATAGCTGAAATTTATCAAACGCTTAACTTAGTTGACGAAGCGTTTGAGATTTACGAAAAGGTCGCCGAAAGGCTCCGCAAACTGAAATTACAAGGCGACGAAGCAAAAGCGCGTGCCAATTTCGGGCGCGTCGCTTTAGCCAAAAAGGAATTTGCAAAAGCGCAAAAAGAGTTGAAAAAATCAGCGCAGCTCTACATTTTGGAAAAAAATCCAAGCGGTTTGGCGGAAGTAAAATTGACGGAAGCCAATCTCGAGCTTTCGCGCAAGAATTTCCCTAATGCTTTGATAAAAATCCGTGAAGCTGAAAAACTTTTCTCGAAAAGCGAAAATCCGCGCCAAAATCTTTTTTCCCGCTGGCTTCACGGCGAGATTCTGCAAAATCTCAGACGCTATAAAAATGCCGAAAAACTTCTGCTCGAAACTTACCGCGAAGCGATCAAACAAGAGCAATCGAATCTCGCGCAAATCTGTCTGAATTCGCTCGGCAATCTGGCTTTGCGAAAAAACGAACCGCGAAAAGCCGAAAACTATTTCAAACGCGCCGTAAAAATGATTGAAACGCTTCGTGCGCCATTGGCGGCAGAAGAATTTCGGATGGCTTTTCTGGCGGACAAACTCGCGCCGTTTGAAAATCTGGCGAAAATCTGTCTTGCCGAAAACGACCTTGCAAAAGCGTTTTTGTTTACCGAAAAAGCGCGGGCGCGAACCCTTTCGGAAAATCTGAACGGTAAGTTTACTCAATTGAAAACCGGAAAATCTTCTAAACTTTCAAAAAGAATGGAAGATTTGCGCGAGGAATTAAATTGGTTTTACAGCCGTCTGAACCGGGCTGAAGCGGGCGAGTTTGAAATTTTGCAGAAAGAGGCCAAAAAGCGCGAAAAACAAATTGCCGCCGTGATGCGGCAAATCCAGAGTACGCCAACAGAGACCGCTAATGTTTCGGCGATTCGCCGAAACATTAGCGAACAAGAAGACATAACAATTTTGCAAAAGGAGCTCGGCCAACAAAGGGCGTTAATCGAATTTGTCAGTTTTGACGGTTTGCTTGCGGCTTTTGTGATTACGAATGAAAAAATTGATTTTATCGCGGATTTGGCGAAAGAATCC
>JBDTZT010000336.1:0-5354 GCA_040005005.1 Actinomycetota bacterium | reverse complement strand
GCATCCGAACATTCGGTTTCGCCGCCGTGTCCATCGCGGCAAGCGAATCGAGCATCCATTGGGCGCCGGTTTTTTCCTGTGAAACGCGTTCTTCCAAAATTCCGAGATATTTTTCAATGTCCGCCGAATCAATATTTGCCGAGCGCAGACCGCGGTGCGCACGCGGAAGCAGTTCTTCTAAAATCAACTTTTGCGCACTATAGTTCTTCCCGTCAAGCCACGCGATCTGCGATTTCAAACCGTAACGCGCGACGGTGAAAAAATTATTTTTCGCATCGTCGAACGACATTTTTTCCGTGACGTCGCCGTATTCTTCCGGAAGCGCCATCATCAAACCCAAAAAGAACGCCGAATTTGCCATTTCGTCGGCGACGGTCGGACCGGCCGGCAAAAATCTGGCTTCGATGCGAAGGCTCGGTTTGTCGTTCATCACGCCGTAACAGGCGCGATTCCAACGCCAAATCGTGCCGTTGTGCATCCGCCACGCGTGAAGACCGGGAATTTTCCCCTGTGCTAAAACCTCAAGCGAATTTTCGTGCAATTCACGCGTTAGAATAATCCGAAAACGCGCCACATCTTCGTGAAAAACTTCGACAATCGAATCTTTGACCCAATCTCGGCCGAACGTAACCCGCGCCGGACGGCTTCGTTCCTGCTCAGCGGTCGAGCGTTCATCGGTCGAATGTTGAAAAAGCGCGAGCCGCGTTTCGTGCCATAAACGATGCCCTAAAAGAATCGGCGAATTGACCGCCGAAGCCAGAACAGGCGCAGAAATTGCTTGCGCCCAATTGTAATATCGCGCAAAATCGGCATTTGAAACTTGCAGATGAAGCTGAAAACTCGTGTTGCAAAATTCGGTAAAAGTGTCTTGCAGATGAAGTTTGATTTCGTCCAGACCTTTGATATGAACGATTCGTTCTTCGCCGTGAAGCGCGGTCAAAACGCGGTTCATTTCCGTATAGCGCGGATTCGGCGTGAGATTTTCTTCCGTCAAATCCGATTGCTGAATCGTCGGCAGGATTCCGCATAAAACCGTGTCGGCATCAAACTTTTTCGCCGCTTTTTTGACAACATTGATGATTTCGTTGAGTTCGGTTTCGAGTTTTCGCAAACAATCGCCCGCAAATTCGAGCGGCGTTAAATTCGCTTCGAGATTAAAACGTCCGATTTCCGTCGTTAATCGCCCGTCTTTGGCGGTTTCAATAATTTCCAGTGCGAGCGGCGCGGGATGAAACGACGAATCAACCAAAAACATTTCCTGTTCCGCGCCGATGCGCAGCGCGTCCGTTTCCATTTGACCTTCGCCCAGCATTTTTTCGAGAGCCTGCAAATCGTTCAAAACGGCTTTTGTAAATTGCCGCATCTGATGTTCGTCCGTTTGCGTCGTAACTTTTTTATCGCCCATATTTTTTCCTGCCTTTTCACAAATATTCGATATTTTTAGATTTTTCGGCGACCGCGCAAAAAACTTGCGGTAACAAAAACTCGCCTCAAAAAATGATTGGGGGTATAATTGAAAAAAGTTCAGGGAACAGGGATTATATGTCAGAAATCAAACAAACAAAAGAGCAATTATTAAAACGGCGCGACGAAATCAACACCGAATTGAATAAAGTCAATGAATCCGAGCGTCTCGAACTCGACACTGATTTGCAGGAACAGTCAATTCAAACCGAACAGGAAGAAGTCGCCGTTGCGATGGAAGCCAATCTGCAGAAAGAATTAGCCGCAATCGAAGATAAATTGCTCGATTATAAAGAGTGAGAAATGAGTGGTAAGAAGTGAAAAGTCATAACTTCTCACTTCTCAAAAGGACTTTTCGTGTCGAATTTGCGGCGGCTGACGATTAATTTGTTATCGTGCCAGCGGCGTTTGCGAAACCCTAAAAGGTGAAAAATCTGTAACGGAAAGATTCGTGCAACACGGGTGTTTATTTCGAGCGATTGATCATCAAGCGGTGATTTCCGCACGCCAGGCAAAAATTGCATCAGCCCGGCAATATTTAGTCTTCGCAAAAAGCCCGAAAGGCGCAGCCAAAACGGCGCAACTTCACGACCGAGGAAAAATCCGTCTTCGCCAAGTTTTTGGTAAAGCGGCATTAAAATCAAACCCGATTCATTAGCGTAAACTATGCCCTTGTTATAGTTTGCCAAAAATTCGCCGCGTTTGACGGGTTGAAAATTTTCATAGCCGAGTTCCATTTTGAAATCGTCCGCTTCCGAAATCGCGTGACGGTAACGAATCTCAATGATGCGCGGTTTGCCGGTCGCGTCTTTCAATATTTCTTCGTGTTTTTCAAAATCCGGTAAATCTTCTTTGGCTAAAATTCCCGCATTGACGAGTGCGAGCCAGACCAATGCTTCGTGATTTTTGATCGTTTGTTCGGCAAAATGCTGCCCGCCTTCGTAGCCGAGCGTGACGGCGCCCGTGTTATTGAGATATTCCAAAATCGTGCCGTCAAGCTGTTCTTCGATGCCGAGCAGAATCGTAATCGGAAATTTTTGCGCGAAATCACGGTTGCGAAGCGTATCGCCGACGGTAGCAAACGGCACGCCGTCAGCCGAAGTCGAATGCAAATCCAGCGCGTAAACTTCCGATTTCGCGGTTTTTAAAATCTTTTCAAGAATCGTTAAAATCTCGGTTTGTTCGCGGTCTTCGGCGCGTTTCGTCGTAATCAGCGAAGCAGGACGATTTTGTTTGACATTTTCGAGCGTCCAATGCCGATTTAAATCCGCATCAATAAACCGCACACCTTTCTGCATTGCCCGCGTATTTCCGGCAAGAAGATAAACACGTCCGCGCAGTTTCGGCAAAAACGCGGGCAAAACCTTCGCCGCTTTTTGCAAAGCCAAGGCGCCGCCCGCTTCATTGCCGTGAATGCTTCCGAAAACAATCAGCGTCACGCCCGCCGCGTCGCCGACAAATTCACCGAGGAGATGCTCGCCTTCGGCAATCGGCACGCGCTTTTCCGGCGGTTTTTCAGGAAT
This sequence comes from Actinomycetota bacterium, assembly GCA_040005005.1. Lineage (GTDB taxonomy): Bacteria > Acidobacteriota > Blastocatellia > Pyrinomonadales > Pyrinomonadaceae > JAFDVJ01. Next base: position 2,367 of record JBDTZT010000336.1, on the reverse strand, counting down.
AGAAAGTATTTGCATCACTTAATCGCTTGGATTTTAATTGAATTATAAAGGAAGGCGACGAAAATCGCAGTAATTCGGAAGCACTGCGGAAAGAAAATTATGTAACAGGGATTTCCTCTAAAAAGTTCAGATTTTCCAACGCTCTTTTCAAGCCGACAAAATCATCGCTAAATTTTTCTAATTGAACTTTTTATTGTTGGTTGAAAATTGCAAATTACGATGATTGCAAAAACGCTTTTCAAATGTTCTTTTACTTTTCGGGTGTAGAATGTTTCAATAGAAAGAGTTGATAATTTAATTCCAGCAATGTTTTGTCCCGAAACATTCGGGCGGTTTGAAAGCGTGTGCCGTCTTGACAAAAATATCACGCCGAAACCCGATGCCACGCAGAAAATTTCGTAACAGCCAACGGTTTGAATCGCCCACCGAACGTTCCTTTCAGGAATATATTTTAAACACCCCCGCGCCTTTAACGACGCGTTCTGAACTCTTGCGCCTGATTCGCGGCGGCGAAGACACCTTTCTCGAACTCAAAGTAAAACTTTCCAATTCCGAACGCATCGCGCAGGGCATCGTCGCGCTCGCCAACACTTCGGGCGGCACGATAATTTTCGGCGTGAGTGACCAATTGCGCGTCGAAGGCGTGGTCAATTCCGAATCGGTGCAGGAAGAACTCGTGCGCATCTGCCGCGAGGAAATCGTGCCGCCGCTCGTGCCTTTGATTGACGTCATCGCGTTTGACAACGGCAGACGATTGGTTGTCCTCGACATCGAAGGCAAACGCCGTCCGTATCGAACCCGCGACGGACGGTTCTACATCCGAACGGGAGCGGAAAAACGCGAAATCAGCCGTGACGAATTGTCGGCTTGGCTCGATGAACTGCGTCCGCTCGGTTACGAAAATATTCCGCTTGCGCAGGTTTCCGAAACCGATTTCGACGACGCGCTTTTGTGGAGCTTTGCCGATGCTTTCGATACCGACAGCTTAGGGAAAAATCTCTATCAAACCGCTGATTTTCTCAAAAAGGATTTGCTTCTCGCGATTGGCGGCGCGGACGAGTTTTTGCCGACATTGGGAGGTGTTTTATTGTTCGGCAAAAGCGAAAAAGTTGCCGAGGTTGTGCCGCGTGCAAAGGTTCGCGTGGCGCGTTATTCGGGTGAAAACGGCAATGCGCAAATGGTTGAATCGGTCGAGCTCGCAGGCAATCTGCTGACGCTTTACGAAGGAATTCTGCGCTTTATCAGCCGTTATTGTGATTTGGAAAAAAACAAGCCGAAAAAATCTAAAGTAACCGGAGATTCGCCTGTCCAGGCTCGCGGAAATTATCATATTTACGCGGTTCGTGAGGCGGTTGCGAATATTTTGATGCACCGCGATTTGGCGATTCGCGACATTCCGACGCGCATTTTGATTTACGACAACGCCATCGAATTTATCAATCCGCGCCGCACCAACGGTTTTTCGCCGCCTGCGTCCCGCGCTATTCGCTACGGAATTACGCAAAAACTTAATCCGCAAATCGCTTCGATTTTCACGAAACGCGAATACGGCACAACCGTTCCGCGCGGCGGACTGCCAATGCTTCTGCGCGATTCGCACCGATTTTCAGGCCGGCGTTCGGAGATTTATACGACCAACGATGAGTTTAAACTGAAAATTTACGGAACATAAATCAAGTAAGAAATGAGAAGTGCGAAGTGAATTGTGGTTCACTTCGCACTTCTCATTTCTTATTTGATTATTTACTTTTTACCTTTTTCAGTCTTTTCTTTTTCCGCGATGTAAAACGGACGATGTTGAATGACAAGCTGTTTTTCTTCGTAAATGCCGTCGCCGTTTAAATCAACTTTTACTTCGAGTTTATATTTTTTGCCGTCTTTTGGTTTTTCGCCCGCGTCGTAGGCGATGCTGTATTGATTTCGCAAAAATGCGTTGATGTTTTGCAAAGCATTCGGAATTTCGCCTTCAAAAGTAACCGGGAAATATCCGCCGCCTGATTCGGTCGCAAATGTTTTTAACGTATTTTGCGCCTGCAAAAACGTGAGTCGGCCGGGGGTGCCGTCAATACTGTCAATCGCCCCGAGACGGTCTTCATAAAGTTTGTAAAAAAGATTTCCCGTGCCGATAATATAAATTGGAATGCCTGCTTCCTGGACAACTTTGCGAGCGTCGTCATAGCTTATTTTGCTAAAAGTATTGATGCCCGAAGCGACCAGAATGATCGCCCGGCGTTTTGCTTTAACATTAATCATTCCGCCGTATTGCGCGTATTCTTCCTTTGAGTTTTCCAAAACAACCGAGTCGCCTTTGCCGCCGACGAGAGCGAATTTTACCGAATCGAAAAGGTTATTTTCACGAAATGCCGG
>JBDTZT010000335.1:0-5360 GCA_040005005.1 Actinomycetota bacterium | reverse complement strand
ACTTGAAATTCTCGTCGCGTCCGACGGTTCAACCGATAAGACCGACGCCATCGTCAAAGAATTTGCGTCAAAAGGCGTGCGGCTTTTCAGGCAGGAAGGCCGAAAGGGCAAAACTTACACGCAAAACAAAGCCGTCGAGCAAGCGACCGGCGAAATAATTCTTTTTTCCGACGCGACAACCGCCTACAAATCGGATGTTTTGCGCCAGATTCTGCCGAATTTTGCCGATCAATCAATCGGCTGCGTCGCGGGAAAATTGATTTACGTTGACAATTCCGCGTCAAATGTCGGTAAGGGAGCGAAAAGCTACTGGAATTACGAAACTTTTTTGAAGGAATCGGAAAGCCGTGCGTGTTCGCTGATCGGCGCGTCGGGTTGTCTTTACGCGGTTCGCAAAGCGGCATATCGTCCGATGTATGCAGAGGCTTGCAGTGATTTTTTGATTTGCACGCTTCTTTATGAACAAGGTTTGCGCTCGATTTACGAACCAAATGCGATTTGCACCGAAGAAACCAACCGGCAGACGGACAAGGAAATGAAAATGCGCGTTCGCGTTATTTCGCAAACCTTTACCGATTTGTGGCGCAACCGCCAAATGCTGAATCCCTGGCGAAGCGGTTTTTACGCGATTGAGCTGATTTCGCACAAAGTTTTGCGCTACGCCGTACCGTTGTTTTTACTTTTGATTTTTGTCTCGGCGGCAGTTTTAATGCGTTATTCGCCGCTTTTTGAAATGATTTTTCTTCTGCAAATCGCCTTCTATCTTTTGGCGGCGCTCGGCTGGTTGATTGAGAAAATGAGCGGAAACCTCGGTCTCTTTGCGATTCCGCATTATTTTGTGTTGGCAAACTTAGCTTCGGTTTTCGGCTTTTACAAATTTTTGCGCGGTGAACGCTATACAAATTGGGAGCCGATTCGTGAAAAAACTGAGGAACGCGAGGCTGTTTCGACTTTTAATCAAACCTTATGAAAGTTTTCACGGAAGAAAAATACGCTGATTGCCCGCAAATTAACAAAAGAGCAAAAAAAGTTCGGGTCGGCAAACAAGTCATCAAAACGCCGAAAGTCAGCGTGGTTATTCCCGCCTTTAACATCGCGGAGTTTGTTAAAGAAACGCTCGATTCTGTTTTTGCCCAAACTTACAATAATTTTGAAGTTATTCTGGTCAACGACGGTTCAAAAGACACGAAAGAACTGGAAACCGCCCTTACTCCGTATTTTGACCGCATTGTTTACGCCGAACAGGAAAATTTGGGCGCGTCGCAAGCTAGAAACACGGCAATTTGTTTGTCGCACGGCGAATTTCTGGCGTTTCTCGACGGCGACGATATCTGGCTGCCGGATTTTTTGTTGACGCAAGTTGAATTTCTGGAAAAAAACAATCTCGAGATGGTTTATTGCGACGCGGAACTTTTCGGCGAACCGCTTTTTGAAGGCGAAAAATACACAAAAACTTCGCCTTCGAGCGGTGCGGTGACGACGGAAAGTTTGATCAGCGCCGAATGCAACGTGATCACTTCGGGAACGATGCTCAGAAAAGATTGTGTTGTCCGGCTCAATATGTTTGACACGGAATTGCCGCGAATGCAGGATTTTGATTTGTGGTACCGGCTCGCCAAAAACGGTGCGCGCATTGGTTATCAAACCGATGTGTTAGTCAAATATCGCGTTCGTCTGAACAGTCTTTCGGGAACCAATGTCGAAAGGTCGCAGCGAAATATTCGCGCTTTGCACGTGATCCGCGAAAAATACGGTTTGAACGACCGCGAACAGTCCGTCTGGGAAAAAAAGATGCTCGTTTACGAAGCCGAATACGAACTCGAACAGGGAAAATTCAGTCTAACCAAAGGCGATTTTGCCGGAGCGCAGGCGCACATTGCCAAAGCCAATAAATATTTCCGCAAACCGAAACTCTTTTTGATAATGACTTTGCTGAAATTCTCGCCGAAACTGACCTTGCGACTTTTCAAAAAATTCCGTCCGGCGGAATATTCGTTTATCTCCCCGCAAAAATCATAGTATTGTAGAAAACGCGGAGCGCAAACTTCAGTTTGTACAACGCCTGCGCAAACTGAAGTTTGCGCGACACCCGAAAAACGTGGAAGAAACCGCCAAAACACCACCACCTTCGCTAAAATCACAAAGCGCGTGGCTTTTGTTCGCAAAAGTCGTCGGCTTTATGTTTATGGCACTTTTGCCGCTGCTGATCGTGCGTTTTCTGACGCAGGAACAGGTTGGCGTTTATCGCCAGGTTTTTCTGGTGGTGACCAACATTGTTGCGATTCTGCCGCTCGGCATTTCGATGAGCGCGTATTATTTTCTATCGCGTGAAACTGACAGACGCGCCGCGGCCGTGCTCAATATCCTGATTTTTAATTTCATCGCCGGCGGTTTGGCGTGTCTTGCGCTGTTTTTTTATCCGCAGCTGCTCGGTAATATTTTTCACAGCGAAGAAATCACGCGGCTTGCGCCCCGGATTGGCGTCGTTATCTGGTTTTGGATTTTTTCATCGTTCTTGGAAACCGTTGCGGTCGCCAATCAGGAAGCGCGAATGGCAACTGCGTTTATAATTTTGGCACAATTTACAAAGACGCTTTTGATGGTCAGCGCGGTGATTTTGTTTGCGACGGTCGAAGCCTTTGTTTACGCGGCGATGATTCAAGCTGCTTTGCAAACGCTGGTTTTGCTGATTTATTTGAATTCGCGGTTCCCGCAATTCTGGAAAAGTTTCAGTTTCAAATTTTTCTGCGAACAGCTTGTTTACGCGCTTCCGTTCGGTTTGGCAGGACTTCTCTGGACGATGCAAACCGATATTCACAATTATTTTGTCGGCTATCGGTTCAGCGCGTCAGATTATGCGGTTTATGCTTACGGCTGTTTTGAATTGCCTTTGATTGCAATGATTTCCGAATCGGTCACATCGGTTTTGATTCCGCGAATGAGCCGCTTGCAAGCCGCCAATGATAAACGCGAAATGATTCGCCTGACGACCCGCGCCATGCAAAAGCTCGCATTTTTCTATTTCCCGATCTACATTTTTTTAATTATCACGGCGCAGACCTTTATCGTCACGCTTTTTACGCGGAATTATGCGGCCAGCGTGCCGATTTTTCTGATAAATATCACGCTAATGCCGTTTTATATATGGATTGTTGACCCGATTGTCCGCGCTTACAAAGAACTCGGCAGATTTTTGCTTATCTTACGGATCTTTATTTTTATTGCACTCATTTCAGCACTTTATTTTGGCATCCAAAACTTTGATATGCGCGGAATGATCGCGATTGTCGTCGTCACCACACTGACCGAAAAATTTATTTCGTCGTTTGCCGTTTTGCGGAAATTGGAAGTTGGGAAAGCCGATCTGGTTTTGCTCAAAGGCATTGCGAAAACTGCCGTTTGCGCCTTGCTCGCAGGGATTTTTACTTTTCTGTTTTATTGGCAGTTTAACGAAAAAATCGCCGCTTTCGGTGCCGGCTTCGCGCAAAATGTAGTTGGTTTTTCAAAACCGAGCGTGATAGATTTTGTTTCGGGCGTTTTGGTTTTGGGATTTTGCTTTTTGATTTTCGCGCCGATTTATCTTTTCAGCGCGAACTATTTTGGCATTATTGACGACGACGAAAAACATTTTATCGGCAGAAAACTGTCAATCATAACTAAAATCTTTAAGCCTAAAATTCAATTGACCCAAGACTCCGGGCTTAAGACTCAAGACTAATTTTTATGTGCGGAATTGCCGGATTTATCTCCAAAGAAAAAAGTGTGCCGCTCGCCGGGCGCGAGATTTTGCTTGATAAAATGTGCAAAATCATCACCCATCGCGGACCGGACGAGCAGGGAACGATTGTCAAAAACGCGGCCGCGCTCGGAATGCGGCGGCTTTCGATCATTGATTTAAAGAGCGGACAACAGCCGATTTTTGATTGTTCGGGAAATCTCGCAATCGTTTTCAACGGCGAAATTTACAATTATCAAAGTCTCAAAAAAGATTTGGAATCTCGCGGACATCGTTTCAAAACAAATTCCGACACCGAAACAATCATTCACGCTTACGAAGAATTCGGCGCCGATTGCGTGTCTCATCTGCGCGGAATGTTCGCCTTTGCGATTTACGATTTTGCCGGGGAAAGTTTGTTCATCGCCCGCGACCGCGTTGGCAAAAAGCCGCTTTTTTTCAGTTTGACCGACGCGGGGAATTTCGTTTTCGGCTCGGAACTCAAAGTTTTGATCGAACACGGCGAAATATCAAAGGAAATTGATTTTTCCGCGCTTGATTCTTACTTGACTTTCGGCTACGTGCCCGAAGAATTCTGCATTTTCAAAGGCGTTCACAAACTCGCGCCCGGTCATTTCCTGCTTTTCAAAAACGGCAAAATTACCACGAAAAAATATTGGGATTTTGATTATTCGCCTCGTTCAGAAATCAAAACCGAAGCCGAATATGTGGAAGTTTTGCGCGAAAAAATTAAAGAATCCGTTAAAATTCGGCTGATCAGCGAAGTTCCGCTCGGCGCGTTTCTTTCGGGCGGCGTTGATTCATCAGCAATCGTCGCAATGATGTCGCAGCTTTCCGACGCGCCGGTCAAAACTTTCTCAATCGGCTTTAACGAAGACACTTTCAATGAACTGAAATTTGCGCGTATTGCCGCGAAACATTTCAACACCGAGCATCACGAATTCATCGTGACGCCTGATTTGGTCGAAATTGTTGATGATTTGATCTGGCATTTTGACGAACCTTTTGCCGACTCAAGTGCGCTGCCGACGTTTATGGTTTCCAAAATGGCGCGCTCATTTGTGACGGTCGTGCTTTCGGGCGATGGCGGTGACGAGCTTTTTGCAGGCTACACGCGCTACGTCACGGACAAAAAACGGAGCGGTTTGGGGAAATTGCCGCGCACTTTTCGGCAAAATCTTCTGAAACCATTGAGCGAAGCTTTGCCGCACGGTGCGAAGGGCAAAAATTTTCTTTACAACACGAGTTTGGATGCCCTTGACCGCTACATTGACAGCATTTCGTATTTCGGAAAACTCAAGAAAAGCGAACTTTATTCAAAGGTTTTGCGCGAAAATCTGAATGGAAATTTTAGTAAAGCGGAAAAAATTTACAGAGAAATTGCCGACCGCGTAGGAAGCAAAAATCCGACCGACAAACTGCTCTATCTCGATAGCAAAACATATCTGCCGTCGGATATTTTGACCAAGGTTGACCGGATGACGATGGCGAACTCGCTCGAAGCGCGGGTGCCGCTGCTTGACCACGAATTGATTGAATTCGTCCAGACGATTCCGGCTCATTTGAAACTGAAAGGCACATCAACCAAGTATATTTTCAAAAAAGCGATGGAAGGAATCGTCCC
>JBDTZT010000334.1:0-5366 GCA_040005005.1 Actinomycetota bacterium | reverse complement strand
TATAACAAACATTATCATTTTATAGCCTGATAAATCAAACTCCTTTTAATGAAAACAAGATTGTTTTTGTTATTTAAGGTTCTTGATATTTTCTTGGCCTCTCAGGCGGGAAAGGTTGTTTCCGACGTTGAAAATATTCAAAGAAATTGTTTTCCCGTCTGAGAAGCCAAGAAGGCAAGGTTAAGAATCTGAGTAAAGTTAAATTACAGAGTATTGATTTACTCGTGAGAAGTAATTTAATAGTTCGGGAGAAGAAATCCGGGCGACAAGAAAATACGAATCTTCGCCAAGTTAATTATTGCCGGGACATTATTTTTTGTCTTTCCAAATCTCGACCAAAAACGCTTTCAAACCCGGCGTTTCAAATACTTTCGGCTCGCCGATTCGATAGCCTTTGTTGATTAAATTACGTAGTGGCGGATTTTTTTCGTTGAAAACCGAATCACGAAAAGCGATATAAAATCGGTCGCCGGTCATTGCATTTTCGTCGGTCGTTTGGACTTTATCAAAACCGCGCGGCAGAAAGTAGGCTTTATCTTCCGGCAAATCTTCGATGCCGCCCACTTTGATAATTTGGAAATTTTTCTCCGCATCGCGCAGCGCAAACCACATATCATAGGCGACCAAATCTTCAAAAACATAGATTTTCGCCGAATTATTTTTATCCAACCCCTTTGCCAGATTTTCCCACGCGCACCAGATATAAACCGGCGTTCCGCGCTGAATTTGCCAATAAAACGAGATGCCGAACAGCAGAAAAATCAATCCGAACAAAGCTATTTTCAACGGCGGAAAAGTTAATCCGAACAAAGTTATTTTCAATGGCAAAATGTTGATTTTGGTCAGCGCCATTGCCGATAAAATCGAAAACGGCACGAACACGAAAATCAAATGACGCGTTCCCCAAATCGAATACGGCAAAAACCAACTTGCGATAAAAGCCGGCAAAATTGGGAAAGCTGCAAAAATTGACAACAGATAAAAATTTCGCTTTTCGGTTTCGCTTTGGCTTTGCCAATTAATAAAATAAAATGTAAAAGCCGTTAGAAGTATCAACCAAAGCGGCACTGTAATGACAAAAATCGAGGTCGGTTCGACATTGCTTAGCTGATAATAAAACGGCTCGATCAAATCAAAAAGAAACTGAAAAAGAATTGCTGAATTCGGTCTTTCGATCCAACCGATGTTTTGCCCGAGATTTGAATTTATTTCCGCCGCCTTCCAAACTGCAAAAACCCAGGGCGCAAAACACAGCAGTAAAATGCCAAGCATTATCAGCATTTGCCGGATTTTTATGCGCTGCAAAATGCAGATGGCGAGAATTTCCGATAAAACTATGAGCCAGCCGAAATAATGCGTGTAAACCAACAATAGATTGAGAACGGTGAGAATCCAAATATTTTTTCCCAAATTCAGAAAACGCACGAAAAGCCACATTGAAAAGAGCGCGAAACACAGTAAAACGCTATACATCCGAACTTCTTGCGCGTATTTGATCAAGCAACCGTTGGCCGCTAAAAAGAGCAAAGCGAGTGAAATAGTCGAATTATTCAGCTTTAATTCACGGCCTAACAGAATGAAAGGAATTAGCGAAATTAGCGAGAAAAAGACCGAGAAAAATCTGAGCCAGAAAAGCGATTCGCCGCCCATCGAAATCCAGATTTTGAGCAAAACATAAAAAAGCGGCGGGTGAATCAAATCTTGGGCGACAAACCAAAAAAGATTTTGGAAATCCATTTCGGCGGCGTGAACGCTGAAAATTTCGTCAAACCAGAGACACGAAGCCGTCAGATTCCAAAACCGCCAGAGACTAAAAGCAACGCCAACTAAAACAAAAATTATCAGCCAAATTTTGTCGCTTAATTTCATTTAGTCAGTGTTTTTACTGTTTATTTTAAGTTATAAAATTATTCCGTCGCAGATTTTGCCTTCAATGCTCGTGTAAAAAAGCGGAACTTCTTTGAAACTGTCGGTTTGACGGCAATAGGAAAGACAACTTTCAAAAGGTTTGGAGTAAATATGAAGGCTCACGGCACGTTCGTTGAATTCGGGTAAATTAAGGATTTGATGAATCGGTTCTTCGAGTTCGACTTTCGCCGCCAGACATTCGGAAAGGTCAAACCGGTCGGTTTCTTCGAGTTTGCAAAAACCTTTTTCCTCGTCAATCTCAACGGCGCGGAAATTTTGTCCGCGAAGTTTTCCGGCGGCGGCGACCATCCAGCATTTTTGGTCGGCGTGATTGTGAATGCGCGAAACCTGTCCTTTTTCCCAGCAAATCGCCATCATCTCGAAACGCTCGTCCTTGTAAATCAGATTACGCGTATAGCAAAGTTCGCTCCAAAAAAAATAGTGCGAAATCGTGTCCACATCAACCTGATTTTCACCCAAAAATTGATAAACATTATTGCAAGTAAATTCTTCGTCGGAGATTGAACATAAACCTTTAACGAGTTTTTCGACCGAAACCATCATAATTTTTTGAACCCTTTCTAATTTGCCTTTGCCCTTAAGAAAATATCAAAGTCAACGCTTTGAATCAATAACCGCTAGGCTCTCTGATAAACCCGGTTGACTTCGGTGCGCGGGCATTTGCCATCCGCCGCGATAATCGCCGGAATATTAAATCGCATGTTTGAATGCCAAGTAAAAACCACACAGAACCGCAACCGCATATTGAAAAATACAAAGCATTTTTATCATTGCCGAGTTGCTCCAAATTTTAATTTTTTGTCTTATAAAATTTGAACTGTTTGCTAATTCTTCTGCGATTTCTGTAAAAAGTCAATAAATTCAGACGTGTTTCGCGTCAAACCCGGGAATGTCGAAATGGTTTTTCCGTCCGCTTCCAGAATTGCATAAAACGGCAGCGCGACGGTTTGAAAAGTTTTTTCTTGAAATTCCTGTTGTTTATTATTGTTTTCGCTTCCGTCGTCAGTGTAAAGACGCGCTAAAACGAATTTTGACATTTCGGCTTCGACTTCTCTTTTCGGAAAAACATTTGCTTCCATCCAGCGGCAATTCGTGCAGGTGTAACCCGTAAAATCAACAAAAACACGCTTGTTTTCGGTCTTTGCCCTGGCCTTTGCCTTTTCCAAATCGTTTTCAATCCAAACAAGTTCGTCCTTTGTTTTGCCGAAAACCTTCGATGAGGAGTTTTCCAAATCGGGCGGCAAAAAAGATTCGAGTTCGCCGAGTTTGGCGCCAAACAGGCCGGTTAGCAGATAAAAACTGATCGCCAGACTCAAAATCGCCGAAACCAGCCGCAGCGCACCGATTTTTTCGGGTTTTGAATCGTGGAAAAGCTGGAATTTACCCAACAGATAAATTGACAAAATGACGCCGATGGCAATCCAAATCGCGAGTACAAACGAACGCGTGAAAATTCCCCATTTCCAGATCAAATCCACATTCGAGATAAATTTCATCGCCGCCGCGATTTCCAGAAAACCCATCGCCACTTTGACCGAATTCATCCAACCGCCGGCCCGCGGAAGCTGCGAAACGAGCTGCGGCGCTAGGGCCAGAACAAAAAACGGCAGCGCAAACACGGTCGAAAACGCGAGCATTCCGACCAGCGGCATTTGCCAGCTTCCCTGCGAAGCCGAAACAAGAATCGTTCCGACAAACGGCGAAGTGCAGGTAAAACTCGTCAGCGTAAAAGTGAGTCCCATCAGGAGCGCCCCGATAATGCCGCTTCCCTCGCCTTCTTTGCTGCGCGTCAAACTGTCTAATTTCGTTAATATGCTCGACGGAATCTGAAGCTCATAGGCACCGAAAAGATTAAACGCAAAAAACAGAAAAATTGCGGTAATAAAGATATTGACCCACGGACTGGCGGCAAAAAGATTGATTCCCGCCGCACCGACGAAAATGGCGAGAAGCATTCCTAAGATCGTAAAAGTAGCAATAATTCCGAGCGAATAGATCGAGGCGAGTTTGATGGCTTTGGCGCGGCTGTGGCTCGCGTGATTGGTAAAATACGAAACCGTGATCGGAATCATCGGGAAAACGCACGGCGTTAAAAGCGACAATGCGCCCAAAGTGATTGCCAGCCAAAGAAACGAAATCAAAGGCAAATCGTTCGGATTTTGGATTGGGGATTGCGAATTTTTGATTTGGGGTTCAGAATTTTCTTGATTTGTATTTAAAGTTTGTTGATTGCCGTTTTCCGTCGGCGCAGCGGCAAGTGCGGATTTTTTAACGTCCTCAAAACCTGAAAATGTAACTTTGACGGTTCGCGGCGGCAAGCAAACTTTGTCGTCGCAAACCTGATACTTGACGTTGACTGCCAAATCGTCGCTCTTTACTTCAGCGGTTGGTTTCAGTGATAAATTAAATTCAGCCGCTTTCTCAAAAATCTTTGTTTCAATATTAAAATTAGAATCAAATTTTATAATCGGCGCGGGCGAAGTTATTTTTCCGTCAATCTGAAAAGGAAGATTTTCGGCAATCGTAATGCGCGTCGGAAACGGTCCGCCAGCGGGTTGTTCGACCGCGTAAAGATGCCAATTGCCTTCAATTACAGCTTTAAGTTTGGCTTTAAAAGCCTCGTTTTGTTTCAAAGTTTTGCCTTTCGCGTCGGATTCAAGCGACCACGAAACCGGATTTTGGGCAAACGCGGACACCGCCAGAAACAAAAATATTACGAGCAATAAAATTTTTGAACGAAGATTGGAAAACATATTCAACTCTGATGCGAATTTTATCATTTCTCTCTAAAAATGTCGTTTTTGCGCTGATTTATTCCCCGATAAATTTTTTTACGTTTCCAAAGTGTTCAAGGTTTTGCACAATCCGCCGTATCTCGCTTATAATTTTTCTTTACCATTGGAATTAAAATAAAGACCAACGGAGTTTGGAGGACAGGAAATTTGCCAAAAACAGCAACTCGCCAAAAGCAAGAAACAAAAACGACGAAGACTTCCGCGAACGGAAGCCTGAAAACGGCGGCGGACAATCCCGCCGGAACCGAGAATCCCGCAGTTGACGTTTATGATGTCAAAGAAGCGCAAACCGAATTTAACAAACGCCGCAAATCGCAAATTGGCGCGATCAAAAAGCTCGACAAAGAATTTTTGGGCGAAATGCTCTACGAGATGATTTTCGGTCGACTTTTCGAGCGCAAATGCGCGGAAGTTTACCGGATGGGTAAAATTGGCGGCTTTTGTCATTTATATATCGGACAGGAAGCAATCGCCGTCGGTTCAATGACGGCACTCAAAGAAGGCGATTATGTCGTTACATCCTACCGCGACCACGTGCAGGCAATGATTGCCGGAATCGCGCCCGAAGCCGTGATGGCCGAGCTTTTCGGCAAAGCGACGGGAAATGTCGGCGGCAAAGGCGGCTCGATGCATATGTTTTCG
>JBDTZT010000333.1:0-5372 GCA_040005005.1 Actinomycetota bacterium | reverse complement strand
CAAATCGAATTTGGTATATTTCTTTTGCTTATCGCTTTTCGGCATTTTTATAATGGAGCAGTTTTCTTACATTAACGAAGAATTTTACGCCTCACAAGTTTCGCCCGAACAAACGGACTTGTTGCTGGCGGAAGGCTGGCGACATTTCGGCGAGCATTTTTACCGCTATAATCTCGGCTATTTCAAATACGACATCCGCACGGTCTATGCGCTCCGCGTGAATCTTGAGAAATTTTCTTTTTCCAAAAATCAACGCCGCGTTTTGAAGAAAAATCAGGATTTGCAAATCGTTATTCGCCCGATTGAAGTTACGAGGGAAAAGGAAGAACTTTTTGAACGGCATAAACAGCGTTTTGATTACGGCATTCCCGATTCGCTTTACGATTTTCTTTCCGACGAACCGGCAGGCGTTCCCTGCGAGGCTCTGGAAGTTTGCGTTTACCGCGAAAGAGAATTGCTCGCCGCGTCGTTTTTCGATGTCGGAAAGAAAACCATTTCGAGCGTTTACGGAATGTTCGCGCCCGAAGAAACGTCGCGCAGTCTGGGCATTTTGACGATGCTGCTGGAAATAAAATTCGCCTATGAAAACGAAAAGAAGTTTTATTATCACGGCTACGCTTACGAAGGAAATTCGTTTTACGATTACAAAAAACGCTTTCGCGGACTGGAAAGTTACAATTGGCAGAACCGTTGGGAAGATTTTAAAGAATTCGAGCCGGAGCCGCCTGCGTAAGCGGACGTGCAAGTTTTTAAAACAATTCCGGCAACATCAATTTGATATTGCCGGAATTTGCGGCGCGTTATGTTATTCAATGTAAAAGAGCGTGAACAAAAAACATTGAAAAAACACGCCGCTCTTTTTACGGCTGTTTAGCCGATTAAGTTCAGATTTTCGCTCGGCGGTGTGTTTTGCGGAAAAGTAATTCCTAACATCTCGGCGAAAAATTCAGGCGTCGTGATTTCAACATAACGCGCCGTTCGTTCGGGTGTCATCACTTCAAGCATAAAACGGTCTTCAATCCAAAGTTCGACGAGCTGAAACAAGCCTTCGCCGCGATTGCAAGTTAAAACTCGCCAGCCTTCGCGCCGTCCGATTTCCTTGATTTCTTCAATGCTCAAATGCGTGTTGATATTCAAATGCGTCGCCACATACTGCGGCGCAAACTTGCTTTGCACAAACTTTGCTTCGTATTCTTCCGTTCGTTGATTTACGTCGAAGTTGTCTTCGGGCGGCAAACCTTCGCCCGGCACTAAAACGGTATTAAACGGCGTAATTTCAACGCCCGAACCTCGACCGTCGTTGGCAAAAACCATAAACGAATTCGGACACGGCGGAAATGGAATAACCATTCCATTCCATAACTCGGCGATCACATTGGCGACTTTTTCGGGATTATGAACTGCGATAGAAATATGATTTATCATTGCTTAAAATGCTCCTAAAAATTAATTAGCGGAACAAAAGCGTTCCTCATCAATCTAACGCGCATTTTTTTGACAAAAATATCAAACAAATTAAATTTTTATTTCAGGAACATAAAAAACATTTCGTTGTCTAACTAAACGGAGGTTTTATGAAAGAATTTACGAATTCGCTCGATAACATCAAAGTTGCAAGTCCGTGTCCGGCAAACTGGAACGAAATGTATGGCAACGAACGCCAACGATTTTGCTCCGAATGTAAATTGAATGTTTATAATCTTTCCGATATGTCGCGGCGCGAAGCCGAAAACTTTTTGATAAATGCGGAAGGTCGCGTTTGCCTAAAATTTTACCGCCGCGCCGACGGAACTGTTATTACAAAAGATTGTCCGGTCGGTTGGCAAGCCGTTAAAAGAAGAGTTTCACACACGGCAAAAGCCTTTGTTTCAATCTGTGCCGGAATTTTCGGCGGAATTTTTGCATTTAACCAATTTCAGCCGAATCAAAATGTTCAAAGTGAAAATTCGATAAAAGTGAGCGCGATTAATTCGAGCATTTTACCGAACAAAGTGGAGGATTTTGATAAAGTTTCTGCTCCGCCAGTTAAGAAAGAGCAGCTTAATTCAAAAGAAAACTATGAACAGGTAGTTGGAATGAAAGAAATGCCAATTGAAAAAGTAAATAAAAACAAAATAAATTCTAAAACAATTCGCCGCTAATTTCAAAATAACTTTTCCTTGCGCCAAAGTTTTCGTCCATTCGACATATTGTTTCGAGTTAAATTTTTGACTGGAACGCACGCGCCCTCACGTACAAGCGTTTGCAAAACGCTCAAATGTTCGCCTGCTTTCAAATTTTTAGAAAATTGAAGCGTTTTTACGCCGCTTTTCAAGCGACCTTGCACGCGAGGGCGCGTGTGCTGCCGGCTAAACCAATTTTCCCTGCGACAAGGTTTTTGTCCATTCGATATATTTTTTTGAATCAAACTTTTTGCTCGTCGAACCCGATGTCATATATCTAATTTGGCCGAAAACGGGGCGTTCCATCCACGGGCGGTCGTGTTTGCCGAAACACCATAGAATGCCCGCGTAACTGTTCGGGTTGCGTCCGTCGAGACAATATTTGTTGTTGAGATGTTCCAGAATCGCAAAGGCTTCTTCATACGAGCGCGTCCAACCAATGACATTTTTCCCCCAGAGCATTCGGACATAATTGTGCATCTCGCCGCTCACGACCATTTCGCGCTGGGCGGCGTTCCAGAGCTCGTCGTGCGTTTCGCCTTTTTCTAGTTGTTCGAGCGAATAAATCGGTGCGCGCGTATCGTCAATATGTTCGCGCATCGTTTTCTGCACCCAGGCCGGCAAGCTTTCAAGCGAATCATAATTTTCATTAAACCGCGTAAAATTATAAGAAAGCTCGCGGCGCACGATAATTTCTTCGAGATATGCATCTTTCGATTCCTGCGGCGCGTCCGAATTTTTTACGGCCAGCGCGATTTCAAGCGATGATAAAAAGCCGAAATGCAAGTATGAAGAAAGTCGCGAACTGCCGTCTTTTTCGGGTTTATTTCGCGCTTCGTTGTAATCAGGCAAAATTTCTTTGAGGAACTTTTTTAATCGTTTTCGTCCGTTTGCCGTAGCGCCGTGATAAATGTTGGAAGCTTTAACCGAATGGTCAATCGTGCATTCGGAAACTAATTTTTCAATGTTTTCGACAATCGTTTCGGGGCAATCAATTTTGAAATTCTCAGCTTTAACATTTATCTTTTCTTCCTCAAACGGCTTCAGATATTCGTGCAGAATCCGTTTGATCTTCGGGCGAATCGTATAAGCCGCGTATTCTTCCTTTTCAAAACGCGACATCGGAATCACGCCGTTTGAATCAACCGCGAAGACGGGAATTTCCGCCTTTCGGACAATCGCTTCGTTATGCCGCGGAATAATGAAACACGGAAAATCGTCCGTCACGATTAACGCGGCTTCTTTGGCAATGCGGGCAACTGTTTGTTTCGGCGAATTTTCATTTTTTTGCAGATAAAAAACGTATTTGATGCCAAGTTTTTCAAACGCTTGGCGCTTTTCCGCAACGCCTTCGAGAATGAATGTGTGAATTCTGTCCGAAGCCCACGGATAATAAAACTTCAAACCTTCGTAAACGACCAGCGGAAGTTTTCGCTCGTTCGCCTCACGAATCGCAAAATTGAGCGCGTGATTATACTCCGTGCGTTTGAACATCTGCATCCAATACAAAACATATTTGCCGTTGTTATTGGCCGACTTATCGTTTAAAAGTTGAACTCTTTCGCTGATTTGCTGCATAAAAATTAGTCCGATAAAGTTTAGTTTGTCGTGCGTTTTGTGCGGGAAACAACAAACTGAAGTTTGTTGGACGCGGTGGACTTAGATTTATCTCTCATCTTTCATCTATAATCTATCAACTACTGCGAATCAAATTGATTTTACTTTTATGAAAAAATTATCCGTAATTATCGGTGCTTATCTGTGGTTGATTTTTCTTTTTGTTTCAGCCGGCGCGCAGGATTTTAAAACCGTTCAGGACGGCATCGAATACGCCGAAATTGAAAGGGAAATTGATAAATTGCCCGTCAAGATGAATCTTCTGCGGCTGGATTTAACAAAAGTGCGCCTCGATGTCGTTCACGCGATGGACGCGGCGATCGGAACGGAAACAACTTCTTCAATAGCGACAAGACACGGCGCATTGGCGGCGATCAACGCTGGATTTTTTAGATTGGATAACAGCATTTTCGCGGGCGACGCGGCAGGCGTTTTGATGATTGACGGAAATCTTTTGAGCGAGAGCGTTAATAATAGAATTGCACTTGGAATTATTAATGGAAAAGATAAAACGGAAGTTAATTTTGGCCATTTGGAACTGAATTATTTAGCGTTAATTGGAAAGCTGCCTTTGGATGTTAACGGAGTAAACAGAGAAAGAAAAAATGATGAGTTAATTCTTTATACTCCTGAATTTAATCGCTCAACTTTGACCACAAACGGTACTGAAATTATCGTGATAAACGGTAAACTCATGGCAATAATGAAAACCGGAAGTAATATTATTCCATCAAATGGTTTTGTTTTGTCAGCAACCGGAAAAGCAGAAGTTCTTTTAATAAAAAATTCTAGGATCGGAGCAAAAGTTTACTTGTCCTTAATACAGCCTTTTTCAATGCTCGATGATGAAAAAGAGATCAGGGAAGAAGCAGCAAGGCGCAAGCCTTTGGCAACTATTGACTTGGAAGTTTTTAAGAAAATAGAAGATATTACCAACGGCGTTCCGCAGCTTATCAAAGACGGTAAAATCGAAATTACCTGGGAACAGGAAAAATCGAGTAAATCTTTTGTCGAAACCAAACATCCGCGGACGGCAGTTGCTAAATTGAAAGACGGAAAGTTTTTGATGGTGACAGTTGACGGCAGAAGCGAATCGAGCGGCGGCATCGGTTTGGAAGATTTGGCGCGAGTTTTGCTCGAACTTGGCGCGACCGACGCGATGAATCTCGACGGCGGCGGTTCTTCAACGATGTTCCTCGGCGGCAAAATCGTCAATCACCCGTCGGACAAAGAAGGTGAACGCAAAGTGAGCGACGCGATTTTAGTTTTTCCGAGAAAAAAGAGTTAGCCACGAAATAACACGAAATATCACGAAAGATTTTTAAATTATTTTTCGTGTCTTTTCGTGTTATTTCGCGGCTAAAAATTGTATTAGAACTTTTCTTTCGCGAGCGCCGTCAAATTCGCAGAGATAAATTCCCTGCCATCGGCCGAGAAGAAGTTTGCCGTTTTCAAATGGGACGGTCACGCTTGCGCCGACTAAACTGGATTTGATATGCGCGTCGGAGTTATGTTCAAAATGGCGAAAACCTTCGTAATATTGCGGAATCGTCTGCCGCAGAAACAAAAGCAGATCGCTTTTCACATCCGGGT
>JBDTZT010000332.1:0-5373 GCA_040005005.1 Actinomycetota bacterium | reverse complement strand
ATTCTCGACTTTCCACATCTACTAACTCAACTTCTGCGCCTGCCAAATTTTTGTCCGATGGCAAGACCCAAAGTAATGGCAACTCCGTTGTCAAAATCACATTTTCGATAGGTTCTCCCAATATCAAAACATTATAGAGTGTCTTCCTTGAATTTGTTCGCGGAATCCCTGAACCAGAAGTTGCGTTTCCCTGCGGATCTGCATCAACTAACAAAACCTTTTTCTCTTCGACTGCGAGACCGGCTGCCAAGTTTATAGCTGTTGTTGTTTTTCCTACGCCACCTTTTTGATTGGCAACCGCAATTATTTTTCCCATCTTAATCCTTTTTATAAAATGAATCACTAAAGTATCATAAAATAGCTTTGAATACTAATCATAAATAAATGTGGGACGTGCTTCAATGTTTAATGAAGCACGTCCCACATTTAAACAAAAGCAAAAAAACTATTCAGATTTATAAGATTTATTTGCGGATAAATGAACTAGAACCGTTGAAATTGCAGTCGGGGTTAGTCCGTGTATTTTACGAATTTGACTAAAAGTTTGTGGTTTTGCCCGTTCAAGGCGTTCGACCATTTCATTTGACAGTCCGCCAACAAAACTAAATTGAAAATTTTCAGGAACTTTAAGATTGTCATTTTTAAAAACGCGTTCGTTAGCAGCGTTTTGGTTTTCAATATAACCCTGATAAAGAGAATCTGCAAGTACAGTCTCTAAATCTTTCATTTTGGTTTGAAATCTAATTTCATCGGGCAAAAGCCGGAAAATAAGATTTGAATCTATGCCTTGGCGCATCGAAAGTTGAGTTAAAGTTATTGAATCCCCTAAATCAAGCCCTAATAGTTGAGAAATGCTCGAATATATAGTTGATGAACGTTTATAACGTGTGTTGTCTAAGGTTTTTCGTAAATTTGCGACATCGTCGCGTTTTTTGTTAAATCTTTCCCAATCCGTGTCACCTAAAAGTCCAATTTCTCGCCCTTTGGGGGATAAACGACGGTCGGCATTATCGTGGCGGAGAGTTAAACGCGCTTCGGCACGGGAAGTAAAAAGGCGATAAGGCTCGTCAACTCCGTGTTGTATCAAATCATCAACTAAAACGCCAATGTAAGCTTCGTCGCGTCTAAGAATAAAAGGGTTTCTATTCTGGATTTGCAAAGCGGCATTTATTCCAGCCACCAATCCTTGACAAGCGGCTTCTTCATAACCAGTTGTGCCATTTATCTGACCTGCGAAAAAAAGTCCTTTAATTCGAGTAGTTTCCATCGTCGGTGAAAGTTCTCTCGGGTCAACAAAATCATATTCAATAGCATAACCGGGACGAATTATCCGCACATTTTCAAAACCCGAAATCATTTTCAACAAATCCTGTTGAAGTTCCGCCGGTAAAGAAGTAGAAAATCCGTTCAAATAAACTTCATTTGTGTAATGCCCTTCAGGCTCAAGAAATAACTGATGTCTGTTTTTGTCAGCAAATTTAACCACTTTATCTTCGATGGATGGACAATAACGCGGCCCGATTCCTTTAATTTTCCCGGAATACAAGGGAGATTGATGCAAGTTGTCACGAATTTTATTATGTAGATTTTCACTTGTATATCCAATAAAGCATTGAATTTGCGGTTGTTCTATGGTCTCGGTAGAAAATGAAAAAGCGACTGGAGTTTCATCAGCAGGTTGTGCTTCAAAAGCATCCCAATCAATCGTTCTCCCGTCAATACGCGGAGGCGTTCCCGTTTTTAAACGTCCGACCGGAAATTCAAGATTTTTAAGATTTTGGGCAAGTTCTATCGAAGCAAGTTCTCCGGCGCGTCCGGCGGAAAAAGTTCGGCGACCTGTGTGAATTGTTCCATTTAAAAATGTTCCGGTAGCAATAATAACGGCATTTGCGCCAAAACGCCGGGTATCTTGCAGTTCAACGCCCGTAACTTTATTATTTTCAATAATTAACTGAACTACAACACCTTGGCGAAGATGTAAGTTTGGAGTGGCCTCAAGAACGCGGCGCATCTCAATTCGATATAATGAACGGTCAGCTTGAGCGCGCGGTGATTGAACGGCCGGACCACGTGAACGATTTAGTAAACGAAATTGAATTCCCGTGCGGTCAATTACACGTCCCATAATTCCGCCAAGCGCATCAATTTCGCGAACAACATGACCTTTCGCAATTCCACCAACTGCCGGGTTACAGGACATTTGTCCGATTAAATCCAAATTTATAGTTACAAGTGCTGTTTCCGCGCCGAGACGCGCTGAGGCAGAAGCAGCTTCACAACCGGCGTGCCCGGCACCTATCACAATTACATCAAATACTTCGTCAAAAATCATAATTTCTGATTTAACAACTCCAGATAAAATAAGCGGGCAAGCCCGCTCCGAAACAACCTATTATTTTAATCAAATGCAAACTGATTGCCAATTAAGAAAATGTTAAAAAACAATAACCTGTTTCAGGCTAATATTTAATATGACAAATCATTGATTCCACCGACCATTTAACTTTTTCAATGGTGAAGAAATCGCTTGAAACCGGGCAAGGCTGACTCTATCGCTATCGCGGAATGAAATCAAAGGCATTAAACCTTGTTCTAAAAATCTTTCGGACAAATTCTCCGTCAAAACAATTTCGGCGCAGGGTTTGGTTTTTGTTTCACCGTCTGAACGATAGATATACATTGGCAAACCTTCAACATCCCGTTTTAATGCTTGTGCCATTTCCCAACCATACAAACGATAACTTTGTGCCAACAGCAAAGACAACACAAAACTTGGATTTGTCCAAAGATAAAGTTCATGGTCAATTTGATCTGTAAATTCCTCAAAAGAAAAGGTTTCCGTTGAATCAGTGGTTTCGCCAAAGGGCACCCGAGCCAAAACACGCATTGGCGATAAACCGAGAAAAGCCGATTCAGGCACACCGCGAAGTGCCGTCCAGAGTTTCCCCTCTGTGGTGCTTTCGGAAAATTTTATTTCAGAAAAAATCGGGTTTGGAGCAAACGATTTGATGCCAAACATTTCCGGTTGAATGTGTGAAATGAAAGGCGCATCGGCGGCAGATGCCAGTTTGCCAAGTCGCATTAATGTCGCAACATCCTCAACATCCAATCCGAAAGTATAATTACCGCAAATAACGGCGAAAGGTTGTGCACCGGGCATTTCAATAGTTTCCCGAATAAGCCAACGATAAATTACGGAATCCGTTAAATTATTGATGGATTTTAGGCTATCGGTTAAATCAACTTTAGAAATATCAAAAATAAAAAGTTTCAGGTCAACATCAGTTTCAAGTCGTCTGACCAAAAAATAAAGTCCGCGCCAGGCAGATTCTAAAGCCTGAAATTGCGGATGATGTAAAATCTTTCGCATCAGTTCACCAGTTGCTTCGTCAACTGCCGCAAGCAATTTTGATTGTTCATTTTCATCAATTTTAACCAAATGAGGAGAAACTATTTTAGAGATAAGCCTGCCAAGCTCTGTGTTATCAATCTTTTGCGGCTGAACAGAAGCAGCTGATTCACTCGGTTGAGTTAATATCAAATCAAGTAGATTACTTGAATCAATCGGCGGGGTATCATCTAAAACCGGCTGAACTTCATTATTAGCCGTTATATTTTCATCGACAAGATGAAACCACGACCGAACCTGTCTCGCCGCATCATTAAAACTATCCGAATTCGATAGACGGCGGCGAATGTCGCGTAACTCGCTGAAAAGAGAAACTTGTCGAAAAAGGTTATCGGGATGAAAATCGTCAAGCTCTGAAAACTGAAAAGATAACAGGTCTTTTCCGTCACCCTTTAAATCCAATTCGAGCGCGACATTAAGACGTTTCATGGTTTTATCAAAATTATCGCGGTCGACGACAACCGGTCGACGCTCTGATAAAGCGATTTGAGAACCTGTGCCACACCAATCACCAAGCAAAAGAATATGAAACGGCGGTTGTTCAGGCAAAGGTGTCGCGGCAGTTTCAAATGTAAATTGGGATTCAAAATCAGTATTATTCGGAAACAATTGCAAAAACCTCCTCAAAATCTTTGAATGGTGTAACTATTATATTTCCAAGCAAAAATGTCAATATAAACGGGAAAGATTCATAAAAAACACGGTAAAATACTTTCCGATACAGAATATTTCATATATCAGCAAGTTGTTACATATCAGAGGTTTACAAAAACTACAACTAACTAAAGATACGAATAAGGAGCAAAACTCTCAAAACAAGGCAAAAATTAACTAGTCTGTTGCAAACACACTGTTGCGTAAGAAATCCCAATTAAGCACCCCGGCAATATTAGGTTAAACTATTTTTTGAAATGGGTAAAACAAAAGTAATTGGATTGAGCGATGAACAGTGGACCGCGCTTGAGAAGGGCTATCGAACCGGGAAAAGTCACGCTTTTCGAAATCGTTCCCAAATGATTTTCCTGAAAAGTGAAAACCGAACATCTTTAGAAGTTGTCGCTATTTTGGGTGGCTGCGAAGTAGTCGTCAATAATTGGCTGAAACGATTTGAAGCGGAAGGGATCAAGGGTTTGGAAACACGACCGGGCAGAGGACGACCACCGATTTTATCGCAGCAGAATCCGGAGCATTTGAAGAAAGTAAAAGACGAGATTGAAAAACATCCGAACTCGGTCAAAACAGTCATCGCCAGGTTGGAAAAAGATTTCGCTTTGGAAATGTCGCCTGATACCTTAAAACGCTTTCTAAAAAAATACCGATTCTGTCGTGCCAGAACGTGGCTCAAATCAAGGCAGGTGGGTGCTGAGCGGGCCGCGAAAGAAGAAGTCTTAAAGCGGTTGTGGAAATTTTACTGGGTGGGCTGGATCGATCTGTATTTCGGCGATGAGTCGGCGTTTTCGATGAATCCGAAACTGCCCTACGGTTGGTCGCCCAAAAGAAAACGCAGTAAAATCTTTCCGCACAGAGACAAGAAGATCAATTTGTTCGGCGTGTTTCGCCCCGACAATTTCTGCATGACATATGAATCGGTGGAGAATATCAATTATGACTTTCTGATTCGCAGCCTCGATGATTTTTGCGGTTATTGAGAGAAACCGACGGTTTTAGTTCAGGACAATGCACCGACACATCGGTCAAAAAAGTTTTTGGCGGCAGTCGAAAGATGGATGGAAAAAGATTTGTATGTTTTCTTTTTGCCGAAATATTCGCCGCATTTGAATTTAGCGGAAACCTTCTGGCGCAAGGCAAAATACAAATGGCTCAGACCTGCCGATTACGGCTCGTTTGCTAAATTCAAAAACAAGATCAAAGCCATCTTTAACAACATTGGATTGGAATACAAAATCCAATTTCATCAAATGATGGTTTAATCTAATATTGCAGGGTGCTTAATTAACAAAACT
>JBDTZT010000331.1:0-5385 GCA_040005005.1 Actinomycetota bacterium | reverse complement strand
CGAACGCGGATTTGCCGCCGTCAGATTTACCGAACCGAACGAGGATTACACGCGTCAGCACCAAAACGTCCGCACCGAAAACGGCATTCAATACGGCGATTTACCCGAATTCGTTGACTTTGAATACGTCGCCAATGTCGCGCGGGTCAATATGATCAGCCTGGCGAGTCTTGCGCTGGCGCCTGCGAAACCGAAAAATGTCAGCATCGTCACGGCGAAACTTACGAACGACACGGATTTGAAATGGGACGCCTCGTCAGACGCAGATTTGGCCGGTTACGAAGTCGTCTGGCGTGACACGACGAGCGCGACGTGGACAAATTCTGTATTCGTCGGAAACGTGATAACTTATACCGCAAAGGAAATGTCGAAGGACAATTATTTTTTCGGTCTTCGCACCGTTGACAAGGACGGAAACCGTAGTCCGGTCGTTTATCCGCGCCCGATGCGATAATTTTTTTATGAAGAAATTTGTTTTGCTTTTATTTACGCTTACCTTTTGTTTTCCGCTTGCGGCATTCGCTCAAAAAAGCGAAAGCGACCGTGCGATGAACCGGCCGGTCGAACCGTTTAAGATCATCGGGAATATTTATTATGTCGGCGCTTCGGATGTTACGTCTTATTTGATCACGACGCCGCAAGGTCATATTTTGATTGACGGCGGATTTGCGGAAACCGCTCCGCAGATCGAGGCAAATGTCGAAAAACTCGGCTTCAAGCTCGCCGACATCAAGATTTTATTAATCAATCACGCGCATTACGACCATTGCGGCGGGTTGGCGGAACTCAAGAAACTGTCGGGCGCACGGCTTTACGCAAGCCCGCCCGATACGCCCGTTTTGGAAGACGGCGGCATCAGCGATTTCAGGTTCGGCGGCGATAAACCTTTGTTTACGCCCGTCAAAGTGGATAAAATTTTGCAGGACAGAGAAAAAATATCGCTCGGCGATGCGGTTTTGACGACTTATTTTACATTCGGACACACGAAAGGCGCGACGAGCTGGACGATGGAGGTTTCGGAAAACGGTCAGAAATACAAGGTTGCCTTTATCAGCAGTTTAACGACGCTCGACTACGCGCTTGCGAACAATCCGAAATATCCGGCAATAGCCGCCGATTTTACGAAAACATTGGCAACGCTCAAAAAACTCAAGCCGGATGTTTTTCTCGCATCGCACGGACAGTTTTTTGATCTGACCGAAAAATCCGCCAAACTGCGCGGCGGCGCCAAGCCGAATCCGTTTATTGACCCGCAAGGTTATCAGAAACTTATCGAAAGAATGAGCCAAGCATTCGAGGACAGATTGAAAGCCGAGAAGGAAAGGAAAGTTGGGTTATGAGTTTATTTGATAAAACAAAATGCGCTGAAATCATCTCCCGAATCAATCGGTTATCGCCCGAAAGCAAAGGTAATTGGGGCAAAATGAATGTTGACGAGATGCTTTGCCACTGCGCCGACGGTTTGAAGATGTCAACGGGCGAACTGGCGGTTGCGGACAAAAGCAATTTTATGTTCCGCACGATTGTTAAACCGCTCGTCATTTATGTTCTGCCGATACCGAAAGGTGCCCCGACCGCCAATGAAATTAATCCGGCGATTGACGGCACAAAACCCGCTGATTTTGAAAATGACCGTCAAACGCTGCTTGAATCTTTAGAAAAATTATGTGCTTTGCCTGAAAATCATTCGTGGGCAAAGCATCCGGCTTTTGGTAAATTGAGTTACAAACAATGGGGACTTCTTGGTCACAAACATCTTGATCATCATCTGAAACAATTCGGCGTTTAATTTTCGGAAGATCATTCAATTGAAGAAATAATTTGTCTTACGCTTAATTTTTCAATACAATAAATAAACCAAAAAATAAATGAACAAGATAAAAACACTTAAGCGATTTTTTAAATTTGTTTAATCAAGGAGAATGGTTCAAATGAACAGTCGTGGGAAAAAAATTGTCTTAGCGGCAAGCACTTCAGAATCTTCGGAATATCTAAACAGCACCTGGCGGCAGATGCTGCTCGGCACTTTGCCTTCGCGTTATACCCGATTTCCGTTTTATATGGTTGATGCAAATTGGGAAAACGAGATTCACAGCGACGGGCAAGCGGTTGCCGTGCCGAACGGTTTGCGCGTTGTCGAATCAATTCTTTTAGAGAAATTTTCTCCCGAAGATATCGCCGTTTGTCATCCCGACCAGCTTGAGTTATTTGTCGGCGAAGATACGCGCGTTGTCGGGATTCACGCCCATAATCCGCTCGGAATTACTTTTGCGACCGATGTTTACACCCATTTTTACGGCAAACAAGCCGAACCGATCAACGCGGCGGAATTTAAGCGTCTGATTACGCACGAAACGATCAAAAAACATAAGCATCATTTGAAAGTTCTCGTCGGCGGTCCCGGCTCGTGGCAGATTGAAAAGAAGCATTTGCAGGACGAATGGAATATTGACTGCATCGTCGAGGGCGAAGCCGAAGATATTATTCTCGATCTTTTTGAACGCGCCGTCCGCGGCGAAAGTCTGCCGCGCCGCATCGAAGGAAAATCGCCGCGCATGGAAGATATTCCGACGACCAAAAACCGTTCGACGTTTGGAGTCGTCGAAGTTACGCGCGGCTGCGGACGCGGCTGTCAGTTCTGCTCGATCGCTTTGCGAAAGGGCCGAAGTCTGCCGCTCGAACATATTTTGGAAAATGTTCACACGCAGGTTGAAAACGGCGCGGACACGATTATGATTACGACCGAAGACATTTTTCTCTATGAACAAGGTCCGAAGTTTGACACGAATATTCCCGCGCTCAAAAAAATGTTCAAGGCGGTGACAGAAGTTCCGGGCGTCAAACACGTGATGCTTTCGCACGGCACGATGTCGCCGGTTGTGCGCGATCCCTCGGTAATTGAAGAACTGTCGCCTTACGCGGTTGATTTTTCGACGCACACGCATCCCGCTTCGACGCACGCTGATAAACGCTACGCAAATCTTTTCATCGGACTCGAAACCGGCAGCCCGCGTCTTTTCAATCAATTTATGAAAGGCAAGGCGTATCCGTATAAAGCCGAGCAATGGCACGATGTCGTGCTCAAAGGAATGGAGATTTTGAACCGCAACAACTGGTTTCCGTTCTGCACCTTTATTATCGGTCTGCCGGGTGAAACCGAAGCCGACACGAAAAAATCGCTTGATTTGCTGCACGCTTTAAAAGACGCGAAATGGGTAGTGATGCCGACGCTTTTCGTGCCGCTCGAAGATACGCGGATGCAAAAGGACGAAAGCGCGAAACTCGCCAAATTAACCGAACTGCAATGGGAATTTTTCTTTACGGCGTGGCGTTACAACATTGATTTTTACCGCAGTGACCCGAGTTTTCAACGCCGTTTCAATTTCGGCGTCCCGATTTATTATTATCTTTTGGGGCGCAGACTCTTCGGCAAAGCGATGAAGTATCCGCTGCTGCGGCTCGCGCATTTTCCCGAAAAGATTCTGAAACGCCGTTTGTATCTCGATTTGCGCGAAAAAAGTTCGTTGCTGGTTCCCGACCACGTTGAGATTCCGCAGCCGAAAGCGCGGCCGGCAATTCCTGAACTGGTTGATTAGAAATTTAGCCACGAACAAACACGAAAAAGCCCGAAAAGATTTTGATTTAATATTTTGTGAAAGGCGCGTCTTTGTTCTTGGCTATCCTTCTTTTGAGTCAAGCAGACGGCAATTCAATTTTTTTGCCAAACCCGCCCCGCCCCAGTTCATAATGACGTTGTGATTCCAGCGGAAAAACGGTTTTGCGAGCGGCGCAATGCGGTTCATCCAGGATTTTGTCGTTTTTACCGTCCAATCGTAACGAACACGCGTTGTATTTTCGGCTTCGGCAGTCAGCGTCCAAAGTCCGGTGCCGTCGAGTTCGCCAAATGCGCGGGCTTCGATCGTCTTCATCGGTTCGACGCGGACGACTTCCGAATCGAAAACGAGTTTATACGGTAGTTTGCTTTTCCACGTCGAACGAATGATTTTGCCGACACCTTCCGCGTTGCCCGCCTTTAATTGCTCGACCTTCAGAACGCCTTTCCACCAATTGCTCCACATTTCGGAATTTTTGATCGCTTCCCAAACCTTTTCTACCGGCGCATCAAATCGCCAAACGGTGACAAATTCATAATAATTCATAATTGAAAATGGATAATTGATAATAAGCTGAAATTATCAATTATCCATTTTCAATTATTCGTTATCAATTATTTTTTAGA
This sequence comes from Actinomycetota bacterium, assembly GCA_040005005.1. Classification (GTDB taxonomy): domain Bacteria; phylum Acidobacteriota; class Blastocatellia; order Pyrinomonadales; family Pyrinomonadaceae; genus JAFDVJ01. Next base: position 1,145 of record JBDTZT010000331.1, on the reverse strand, counting down.
TTCGGTTTTGGCAAAATAACCTTGCCGGTGCGTAAGCGTTACTTTTTGCTTGGCGAGTTCGGCATTTTGCAATTGGATTTCGATTTTGCGGAATGAACCGTCGCGCTTTTGATTGCTCGGCTCATACGCGATTAAATATTGCGAACGCATTTCGATTTGAATTTGCGTAAAGGCACGGCGCAGTTCCGATTCGTCACGCGGAAAAAAAGCACGTCCGCCCGTGCGTTCGGAAATTTTTCTGAGTGAGCCTTCGTCAACTCCGTCATAAAAATTATCGCCGATGCCGATTGAATAAATCACGGCTTCGGATTTAATCGCGGCTTGTACGGCCTCTTCGAGTTTTTTTCGGCCGTAAGTGTTCACGCCGTCGGTCAATAAAATAATCGCGCGGCGCGTTTTATCGGGCGCGGGACCCAATATTTCATCCGCCGTTACCCAAATCGCGTCCCAAATCGCCGTCGAACCTTGGGTAGCTTGATTGCTGCCTGAAATCGGCGGCGTTCCGACCACCACGCCGCCGCCGACATAACCCGAAGGCGGCACGAACTGCACGCGGTCAACCGCCCGCTGCAATCTTCCGACATTGTTCGTCATTCCCTGTTCGAGCGTCGCTTCGCCCGTAAAGGAAATGATCGAAACCTCGTCTTTCGCCGGACGGACAAAGGATTCGACAAACGATTTTGCCGCTGATTTTTCTTCCGGCAGAGTTCTTTCCTGCGACGCGCTCGTATCAATTAAAATCGCCAGACTCAAAGGCAAATCAATCTGCCGGCCGAACGATGTAATTTCCTGCGGCTGTCCGTCTTCCAGAAGTTTGACGTCTTCCTTTTTCAAATCGGTCAAAAGACGGCGGTTTTTGTCCTGCGCGGTAAAAAGCACGTTGACGACTTCCGTATCAATCTTGAGCACTTCATTGTCTTCCTGAGTTTCAGGAGTTGGCGAAACGGTCGGACTCGGCGAAACTTGTTTTTGCTGTGCCCGTGACGAATTTTGACTAAAAAACGCGCCGCCGACCAGAAGCAAGCCGACTAATAAAACTAAAATTTTGCTTTTCCAATTCATTTTTACAACTCCTCAAAATACTTTTTACTTCAAAGTATCCCTTACCGACCGATACTCGGTTTTACTGCGAATCTTGAATTTGT
>JBDTZT010000330.1:0-5385 GCA_040005005.1 Actinomycetota bacterium | reverse complement strand
CTGAAAAATCTCGATGAAATTGCCAAACAAAAAGCGGCTTTGGAATTTCAGGTGGTTGAAGCGATGAAAGTTTTGGTTAATGCAACCGCCGGAAATTAAGTTTTAGAAAAAAAGTGTTTCGTAAATAAAAGACAGGGAAATCACGGAAAAAAGATGAACGACAAAGTTGTAGCAGGAATAGACATCGGCGGGACGAAAATCGCCCTTGCGCTCCAAACTATTCAAGGTCAACAAGTTGCTTCACATCGTTTGCCGACAGAGGTTAATCTTGGTCCGCAAAAAATCCTGGAAAATGTTTCGCAGGCGATTGAAGAAATGCTCGCGAAAACCGGAGCGAATCTGACGGCGATCGGCATTGGTTGTCCGGGACCGATTGACATTGAGCGCGGGCTTGCACTGTCGCCGACAAATTTGCCCGAATGGATTGATTTTCCGCTGGTTGCAACGATTAAAAAACGCTTTTCTGTGCCGATAGTTTTGGACAACGACGCGAATGCCGCCGCGCTCGGCGAATATTTTTACGGCGCGGGTCGCGGGTTTAAAGACATTCTTTACGTGACGATTTCGACCGGCATCGGCGGCGCGATTGTTTGCGAAGGACATATTCATCACGGCGTCGGCGCAAGCGCGGGCGAAATCGGGCACACAATCGTCAAACCGGATGGAATTCGCTGCCGTTGCGGCACTTACGGCTGTCTGGAAACCATCGGTTCAGGTCTGAGCATTGCGCGTCGAATGAAAGAAACGCTGGCGGCGAATAACGGAAAAAACATTGAAAAGTTTAATGAAATAACCGCCGAAACAGTTGTCGAAGCAGTCAAAAACGGCGACGCGGCGGCGCGTTCAATTTGGGACGAAACAATTAAATATCTGGCCATCGGCATCGGCAACGCGATTACGTTGATTGCGCCTGAAGCTGTCATTATCGGCGGCGGCGTGGCTTCGGCGGGCGAACTTCTGCTCGAACCTTTGCGGCGTGAAATCCGCAAAAATGTGACGATGCTCCCGATTGAAAAAGTTGAGATTTTAAAGGCTTCACTGGGAAGCGAAAGCGGTGTTTGCGGGGCGCTGATGCTGGCGCAAAAAGCATATGAAAAAAACTACGAAAATGTCAGTTAATCAAAAGTTGACACGGCGCGATTTTCTGGCGATCGGCGGTTCGGCAGTCGCCGGATTATTGCTGTCGCCGAAGATGAACGCTCAATCAAACAAAAAAACAAAAGAAATGATTCTTTACATCGGCACCTATACTTCGACGGGCAAAAGCGAGGGAATTTATGTTCACAAATTTGATTTGGAAACCGGCAAATTGACGCCTTTACACACGGTCAAAGATGTTGCCGACCCGTCATTTTTGACGATTGATAAGGATCGAAAATATCTTTACGCGGTTAATGAACTGCTCGAATATGAAGGCAAGAAAAGCGGCACGGTGAGTGCGTTTGCGATTGATCAAAAGACGGGCAATTTACAGTTTTTGAACAAACAGGCAAGTCTCGGCGGCGCACCGTGTTTTATTACGACCAGCGAAAATTCGAAATTCGCGCTTGTCGCCAACTACTTGGGCGGAAATGTTTCCAGTTTTCCGATTGAAAAAGACGGACGGCTCGGCGCCTCCGTTGATTTGGTTCAACATACCGGTTTCGGTCCGAACAAAGACCGGCAAGAATCGGCACACGCCCATTCAATTACGTTAGACCGCAACAATCGTTTTGCGTTTGCCGCTGATCTGGGCATTGACAAACTGATGATTTACGATTTTGACGCGCAAAAAGGCAAGCTCAAACCAAACGAAGCGCAAGCCTTCTATCAAACAAAGCCGGGCGCGGGACCGCGACATTTTTCGTTTCACCAAAATGGAAAATTCGCTTTTCTCATCAATGAACTAGACACGACCATCACGTCGCTGGCCTACGACGAAAAGTCCGGAACATTGAAGGAAATTCAAACCGTTCCGACACTTCCCGTCGGCGTTTCGGGCGCGAGTAATACGTGCGCCGACATTCACGTTTCGCCGAACGGAAAGTTTCTCTACGGCTCAAATCGCGGGCATAACAGTATTGTTTCCTATAAGATTGACGAAAAAACAGGCAAGCTCGAATATATCGAACACGTTTCGACGGGCGGAAAGAAACCGCGTAATTTTGCGATTGATCCGGCCGGCAAATTCTTGCTCGCCGCCAATCAGGATTCGGACAATATAGTGATTTTTAGAATTGATGAAAAAACCGGAAAACTGCAAGCGACGGGAAATTCGGCGGAGGTTCCGACGCCGGTTTGTTTGAAATTTATTCCGGCGTTTACAGGCTGAGTGTTTTAGGTTTTCTCTGCGATCTTCGCGGCTTGGCGGGAAATCAAATTTTTGCTCCCGCAAAGCTGCCAAGCCGCGAAGAAAAAGAATTTATTTAGACCAATTAACAAAAATGGAGTTGGGAATATGCGCGAAAAATCTTTAAAGTTTTTAATCGTATTTTTATTTTTGGCGGCATTTTTAGGCGAATCGGTGGCGCAGGCGCAGGTTCGTTACCGCAAACTGACATTCAGGGACGAATTTAACGGCGCGAGCGGCGCGGCGGTTGACGCGTCCAAATGGACTTCGGAAATCGGCGGCGGCGGTTGGGGCAATCAGGAATTGGAGTATTACACGAATTCGACCGAAAACGCTTACACGGACGGCAACGGCGCGCTCGTTATCAAAGCCGTTAAACTCACGCCACCGCTCAATTTAAGCTGTTGGTATGGTCCCTGCCAATACACTTCGGCGCGGCTTATTACGAAAGGAAAATTCGATCAAAAATACGGCAAATTCGAAGCCCGGATAAAAATCCCGCGCGGTCAGGGAATGTGGGGCGCGTTTTGGATGCTCGGCAACAACATCGATTCCGTCAGCTGGCCGACCTGCGGCGAAGTGGACATTATGGAAAACATCGGGCGCGAACCTTCGATCGTTCACGGCACGGTTCACGGTCCGGGTTATTCGGGCGCAAACGGCATCGGGGCATCGTTTAGTTTGCCGAATAATCCGGTTTTTGCCGACGATTATCACGTTTATTCGACCGAATGGAGCGAAAATCTGATTCGCTTTTATGTGGACGGAAATCTTTATAAAACCATCACGCCCGGTGATCTGCCGCAAGGCTCCGCCTGGGTTTACGATCATCCGTTTTTCATCATTTTAAACTTTGCCGTCGGCGGTCAGTGGCCGGGAAATCCGGACAATAATTCCGTCTTTCCGCAAACGATGCTCGTTGATTATGTGAGAGTTTACAAAAGATAGTTCAATTTTGGATTTTAGATTCTGACTCGATTTTATTATGCGTTCGTTAAAGTTCTAAGGATAAAGTTTCAAAGCGGTTCCAATCTAAAATCCGAAATCTAAAATCCAAAATCGTCTTGAGGACATCGCCATGAAAATCTTCTGGTTAATTCTAGTTTTGAGTGTGTTTATGATTGAAAATGCAAACGCGCAAACGAGCGCAAGAACGGAAATTTCGCTCAACGGCGATTGGAAGTTTCGCGAAACGGGCAAAGACGAATGGCTTCCCGCAACCGTTCCGGGCTGTGTTCACACGGATTTGCTCGCCAACAAAGTAATCGAAGACCCGTTTTACCGCGACAATGAAAAACGTCTGCAATGGATCGGCAAAACCGATTGGGAATACAGAACGGTCTTTAATGTTTCCGCCGAAATGCTCAAACGCCAGAATATCGAAATCGTTTTTCAAGGACTCGACACTTACGCCAATGTTTTTCTTAACGATAAGGCAATTTTAGATGCCGATAATATGTTTCGCGTGTGGCGCGCTGATGTTAAAAACGTGCTCAAACAAGGCGAAAATGTTTTGCGAATCAAGTTTCGTTCGCCGATCAACGAGATTTTGCCGCGCATGGCAAAACTCGATTACGAACTTCCGGCTATCAACGATCAGGGCGAAAAAACATCGCCTTATACGCGCAAAGCTCCGTATCAATACGGCTGGGATTGGGGACCGCGTTTTGTTACGAGCGGCGTGTGGAAACCTGTAAATTTGGTAGCGTGGGACAATGCGCGAATCGAAGATTTGCAGATCAAACAAAATAAACTATCCAAAGAAAACGCCGATCTAAGCGCGGTTGTCGAAGTCGTCGCTTCAGCGGAGACGGACGCGACGATCGAAATCGAAAACACGAACGATAAAAAGATCGTCGCAACAAAGCAAGTCAAACTGACAAACGGCGTGAATAAAATCGCGCTCGATTTTGCGCTTGTTAATCCGAAACTCTGGTATCCGATCGGACTTGGCGAACAGTCGCTTTACACATTCAAAGCCAAACTCACCGTCAATAAAAAAGCGATTGACACACAATCAAAACGAACGGGTTTGCGCTCCCTTGAACTGCGGCAAAAGCCCGACCAATACGGCATCAGTTTTGAATTTGTCGTCAACGGAATTCCGGTTTTCGGGCGCGGCGCAAACTGGATTCCGGCAGATATTTTCCCGACGCGCGTGACCAAAGAAAAATATAAAAATCTGCTCGTTTCACTCAAAGACGCGAATATGAATATGCTCCGCGTCTGGGGCGGCGGCATTTACGAGGACGATTATTATTACGATCTGGCGGACGAAATGGGAATCTTAGTCTGGCAGGATTTTATGTTCGCGTGCAGTATGTATCCGGGCGACAAAGCGTTTTTGGATAACGTCCGCTTTGAGGCGATTGATAATGTCAAACGGCTTCGCAATCATCCGTCAATCGTCATTTGGGTCGGCAACAACGAAATCGAAACCGCGTGGCAGCACTGGGGCGGCTGGAAAGACAAAAATCCTAATTCCGTCTGGGACGATTACCAGAAAATTTTCCTGCGGCTGCTGCCCGAAGTCTTGGATGAATACGACAGTTCGCGCCCGTATTGGCAAAGCAGTCCAAGCTCGAATTTTCAGGCTGATTCCGAATTTCAAGGCATCGGCGACACGCACTACTGGGCAGTTTGGCACGCCGAAAAACCTTATAAGGAATACGAAAAACAGTTTCCGCGCTTTATGAGCGAATACGGTTTTCAGTCGTTTCCCGAATACGAAACCGTCAAAACCTACACGACGGAAGAAGACCGTGCAAGCATTGAAACGCCGATCATGCTCGCCCATCAACGCCATCCGCGCGGCAATCAACTCGTTCGCGCCTATATGCTCCGCGAATACAATGAACCGAAGGATTTCGAGTCGTTTTTGTATGTCAGCCAAGTTTTGCAGGCGGAAGGCATCAAGATCGGCGCGGAACATTTCCGGCGAATAATGCCGCGCAATATGGGTTCGCTTTACTGGCAGGCGAACGATTGCTGGCAGGTTGCGTCGTGGTCGGGAATGGATTATTTCGGACGCTGGAAAGCCTTGATGTATTATACGC
>JBDTZT010000329.1:0-5391 GCA_040005005.1 Actinomycetota bacterium | reverse complement strand
TTATCGATCTTTGCCAGCATCGGTGCGATCGGCGTAATGCCGTTTTTTTCGGCGTGATTCTTTAAAATTCTCTCGGCGATACTTTGAATTTCGGGTGCGACTGCCGTGTCCATTAAGCCTAAAACCGAGCGTTTTATTAAACTGTAGCCTGTCCAGGTGATATTGATTGCCACAAGAATTGCCACAATCGGATCGAGTTTGAGCCAACCCGTCAGATTTACCAAACCGACGCCGATCACAACGCCGACCGAGGTCCAGACATCGGTCATTAAATGATGTCCGTCAGCTTCCAATATAAGCGAATGATGTTTTTTTCCGGCACGAAGTAAAATCCGCGCAACGAACAAATTAACCACCGTTGCTACGCCCGAAATGATCAAACCAAAACCGAGTTGCTCAAGCGGTTGCGGCGCAAGCAGACGCTGGATCGCTGTGTAAGCGATTCCGATGGCGGCGATAAAAATCAGTGTGCCTTCGATACCGCTCGAAAAATATTCCGCCTTGTCGTGACCGAAGGCATGTTCTTCGTCGGCGGGTTGGGCGGAGATTTTGAGCATCCATAACGCGATGATTGCCGCCGCGAGATTTATCAGTGATTCGAGCGCGTCCGACAAAAGTCCGACCGAACCCGTAAAATGATACGCGACCGATTTGAGCGTGATCGTAATAACCGCCGCCAGAATCGAAAGCCACGCAAAACGGCTGAGATTTTCTCTTTCCATTAAAAGAAATTTTCCCACAGTTTCGCGCCAAACAAAAAAGCCGTCAGAGATTAACGGCTTTTGCTCCCAAATTGTAACTTTGGATTTTATTTCGTCGCCGTTTTCGCTTTCGGACGCGCCACCAAATACATTTCGTTGGCGATTCGGTCGCCCAAGCCGTCTTTATACAAGTCGAAATGCGTGCGCCCTTCGATGTATTCAATGCGCGCGTCGCTGCCGAGTTTTTTGAGCTCCGTATCGAGCAGACGAACGGCTTCGTCAAGGTGAAAAGTGTCCGCCGTACCGACGATGATGTGCAGTTTACCTTTCAGTTTCGGTCCGAGCGTCTTCCAATTTTCGCGCAAGACACGCGAAATATCGTATTTCTCCCAAGACTTCGCCACGAATTGATTGATAATGCCCGTGTCGCGGTCAAAAATCTGCATCGGTTGTCCGCTATCGCCTTTCGGTGAGAAAACGGCTTCAAACGATGCGAACTGCCCGCCGTAATAACCTAGAACTCGTTCCTGCCCGGCGTATTGTCTGACTGACATGATTTCCTTGCCTTTGTCGCGCACGAGATTGAATTCTTTGCCGCCCGCGTCCGCGTAAGCGTTTTGCGGCGGATATTTCGTCAAATCCCATCCTGTAAAACCGCGAAAATCAACCGGATCGGGCGACGTTGACCAAGTTCCGCCGAAAAAGTCGGGATGCGAAATCATTACCCACAACGTTGACCAACCGCCCGAAGAATGTCCCGTCAAAAATCTTCCCGAAGGTTTTGCGTCCATTCTAAATTGTTTTTCGAGATAAGGAATAAATTCATTGACGAGCGCAGTTCCCCACGGTCCGTTGTTCGCGGAATCGGCAAAAACGTGATGTCCGAGTGAATTGTTAGCGTTCAGATAAACATAGATCATTTCGGGACGCTTGCCTTCGCTCATCTGCTTCGTCAAATCAGCCGCGCCGCGCAACGGTCCCAGATGATTTCCGCCATAGCCGTGAATATTGTAAACGGTCGGATATTTGGCAGTTTTCGATTTATCATAACTTGGCGGCAAAACGACGCTTGCCTGCATCTTGATCGGTCTGCCCCAAAACGCCGAAAGCAGCGGGCTTTCAAATTCGATGACTTTGGCGTTGGCGGGAATTTCGTATTTTCTTTCGGGAACTTGTTTCGTCAGCGTCAGTTCGGTTTCGGCAGACGGCATCGAAACTTTCACGACATTGCTGTAAAGATCGCCCGCGCCCGCCCCGTTGTAAGTATATGAATGATTCGTATCGAGCAAAGCCATCACCTGATATTCGCCCTTCGGCGCGTCGGAAAATTTTGCCGGAAACGCGAGTTCGTCGGCGTTGATTTCGATTGATTTGCCGGCTTCGAGATTCATAATTTCCGTGCCCGAAATATAAACGGCGTTCGGATTCATAAAATCCGGCTCGATTTCTTCGAGCGGCTTCGGATTGTTCGTCATAAAAATCAAAAGCCGACCGGACAGAGGTTCTTTGCTGACTGACGAATTAAGAGTGATTTTGAAATGAACCGTTTGCGCCGAAACCGCGCTGATTTGCAGAAAAGCGAAAAAGATAAAAACAGTTGACAGTAAACAGATTTTTTTTAGCATAATTGTTTGTTCCGATTTATAACGCGCAGAATAATTATAAAAAGTATCGTTTAATTTAACTTTTCCTGCAATTTCCGCAGAGCATTGTAAGCCTGCATATAATTCGGCTTTTCGTCGAGCGCGAGTCCGTAATGTTTCGCCGCTTCGAGCAGTTTCCCGCGCTTTTCGTAAACGTGTGCGAGATTAAAATGCGGAAAGGCGCGCGCTTCGTAGCGAACGGCTTGCATCGCAAGCTTAAACCAGCGCACGCAATCGTAATAATTTCCCTTCGCAATCAGATAACTGCCGATGTCGTTATAGGGATTTCCAAAATCTGCATCAACCGCAATCGCCGCCAGACATTCGGCAATCGCCAAATCATAATTTCCCTCAAAACTATGCGTCCAACCGAGGAAAGTGTAGGCTTCGGCGGTCGGAAAAATCTTGATTGACTGCTTGTAAAGTTTGATTGCCGCATTGTAATCCTGCGCCATCTGCGCCTCGTAAGCCTCATTAAAAAGCGCCACGGCTTCGCGTTTGACTGGATTGATTATTTCTTGCTCGAAAAACATATTAAAGGTTGACAGATAGTTGCAGAAAGTTCACGGGAAGTTGGCAGAAATTTACAAAAAATTGAAAATATTCCGCTTTTTAAATATCTGTCAACTTTCTGCCTAATTATTTTATTTTAACTCTAAAACCGATAAAAGGTCAGTTCGAAAATTTTCTTGACTTTCCCCAGAATCAAGCGTAAATTTCGCTTGAGAGGTTTAGAGTTATGAAAAAATCCTTGCTTGGTTTAGCGGTGGCAATCATTGCTTTTTTGTTGGGAATTTTGGCGGCGGGCGTTTTCCGCATTGAAGAAAAAACGGTTTCGGTGCCGGTTTCTGAAAATATTCCGGTCGAAGAAGTCGAAACGGATGAATTTCCCGTGTTTAATGTCGAACCGATGGTATTTTCGGGAAAAACGAAATCCGTTGATAATACTAAGTTCCAAAAGGTTCACGGGTGGTATTCACACGATGATTACGGGAAAATGCCTGAAATAGGGATGATTAATTTGTTCGCGGAAAATTACGACGACGATGGAAACCTGATCGGGAAGATAAATTTATACGCCGGAATTTACACTACTTTGAGCGAAGATATCGACGAGGGTTTTGCCGAAGCCGAATGGTCAACCTTGAACGGCAACCAAATAAAGTTCAAAACAAAGAAGCTCAAGGGAATCGTCTATCAATTTGAAGGAACATTCTTCAAAAACAAAACAATGGGCGAATACGATGAAAAACTTTTACGCGGCCGCTTGCAGAAATTCGTCAAAGGCAAAAAGGTCGCCGAAGTGAGCGGTGATTTTACTTATACCAAACCTTATTGCTTACACTAGATTTTAGAATGCTGCGACAAATCTGCGTCGGTCTTTTCACGATTTTAATGATTATTTCGGTCAAAGCCGAAACCCGGCCCGCGCCCGCGCGCGAATTTCGCGCCGTGTGGATCGCGACCGTCGATAATATCGACTTTCCGACCGTTAAAAATCTTACAATCGACGAGCAGAAAGCCGAACTCATCAAAGATCTGGAGCTCGCCAAATCATTACGGATGAACGCCGTTATCTTTCAAGTGCGTCCGATGTGCGATGCGCTTTATGAATCGCGCATTGAGCCTTGGTCCGAATTTTTGACTGGCGAAATGGGCAAATCGCAGGCATTTGACCCATTGAAATTTATCATCGAAGAAGCGCATAAACGCGGAATTCTGGTTCACGCGTGGTTTAATCCGTATCGCGCGTATCATCCGGCGGCAAAAACCGTTTCGGAAAATCACATTTCAAAACGCCGTCCCGATTTGGTCAGAAAATACGGAAATTATCTGTGGCTTGACCCGAGCGACCAGGAAGTTCAGGAATATTCTTTGAGCGTCGTATTGGATGTCGTGCGGCGTTACGATATTGACGGCGTGCATTTCGACGATTATTTTTATCCGTACCCAATCAGTGAAAACGGCGCGAAAGTCGAGTTTCCCGATGACAAAAATTGGAACGAATATCTAAAAACAGCGGCCCAAATGAGTCAGAACGGCGTTCGCCGAATTCCTTTGAGCCGCGCTGAGTGGCGGCGCACAAACGTCAATAATTTTATTGAATCGGTCGGACGCGAGATCAAAAAAATCAAACCTGAAGTTCTTTACGGAATTTCGCCGTTTGGCGTCGCGGACGTGAATTACACGGAGCTTTACGCCGACGCGGAAAAATGGTTAAAAGATGGAACGATTGATTATCTCACACCGCAGCTTTACTGGAAAATTGACCGCAAAACCAGAGAATTTCCGCTTCTGCTGAAATTTTGGGAAAGCAAAAACGCGAAAAAACGACACGTTTGGGCGGGAATCGGAACTTATAAATTGGGCGAAGCAAAAGAAAATTTCAGCTCAACGGAAATCATTGATCAAATCTCGCTGTCCCGCGAAATTCAGTCAACCTCAGGAAATATTCAGTTTAGTTTTAAATCTCTCAGAAGCGATTTTGACGGTATTCAGAAAGCCTTGCGCGAAAAATCTTATCGGCGCAACGCGATAATTCCGCAATCAAATTGGATAAAAACTCCAAAAATTCTTGCGCCGAAAGTGAAAATTACACGTAACGAACAGCAAGTCCGCACAAACTGGACGGAACAAGGTCAACGAAAAGCGTTTTGGTTTATTATTTACGCAAAGGACAAAAACGGTTGGAGCTATTCAATTTTGCCCGCCACGGAAAAATCAATTTCGCTTTCGGCGGACAGAAAAATTGAAAAAATTATTGTCACGAGTGTTGACAGATTGGGAAACGAATCAAAGTAATGGAAAACGAAAAATGGAAAGTGGAAAATTATTCTTTCAAACATTTTTCGTTTTCCATTATCCATTTTCTACTTTAAGATGAGTTCGCGCTTCCCAGAGTTCGGGAAAGAATTTTTTCGAGAGCGTCGTGCGCAAGTAGCCGGCACCTTCCGAACCGCCGGTGCCGCGTTTCATTCCAAGCATTCTCTCAACCATCAAAACGTGATTGTAACGCCACAGCGCGATGTTTTCGTCGTGTTCGATGA
>JBDTZT010000328.1:0-5392 GCA_040005005.1 Actinomycetota bacterium | reverse complement strand
CGATCGTCCCGATATTGACGTGCGGTTTGCTTCTGTCAAATTTCTCTTTACTCATTTCTTACCTATTTTCTCCAGTCGAACTAAATATTACTTTATTAAATTCTGATTGAAACTTGAAGAGTAATTCACTAATAACTACTCATATAAATAGCCCCAATGTTCTTTTGCGTGGCAATTAGCACAAATCACTTCACATTTAGCAATTTCCGCCAAAATTCGCTCCTTGCTGTATTTTCCGCGTCTAAACATACTAACGGAAAAATCTTTTTCTTTCGGATCTCGATGATGAAACTGAAGAGTCGCCGGATGCGATTCAAAACATCTTGAACACGATAATCCTTTTTTATATTCGTTGAGCCACGCCCCAACTTTTTCAAGATACCGTTTATTCTTTTCTTTTTGCTTTATAAGCAAATGTTCGCGGTTCTTTTTATAATACTCTCTATCGTAGGCTCTTAAATATGCCTTTTGAGCTTCAACATCCTTGTAGGGCATTAATCGCTCCTAATAATTTATAAGCTCTCGATGAGGATTGAACTCATGACCTCATCCTTACCAAGGATGCGCTCTACCACTGAGCTACGAGAGCATATATTTACAATTTCAAAAAATTTGGAGCGGGAGACGAGACTCGAACTCGCGACATTCAGCTTGGAAGGCTGACGCTCTACCAACTGAGCTACTCCCGCATGGTGCATGGGGTAGGATTTGAACCTACGTAGGAAATTAATCCGACGGGTTTACAGCCCGTTGCCTTTGACCGCTCGACCACCCATGCAATTATCTTACTGATTGCTACTAGCGACTTTTTAAGTCACTTAGCAAAAGTGCTATATTAGCGAAACTTTCAGCAACTTGCAAGTCGAGTCAGATTTGTTTCACTCATTTTCTTTGATGGTGATGCTTGCCTTTGCACGCGGATGAAATTTTTCGTAAGTTTTTCGCAGGTGAGCGTCGGTGATGTGAGTATAAATCTGCGTTGTCGAAATATCGGCGTGTCCGAGCATCTGTTGAACCGAACGAATATCGGCGCTGTTTTGAACTAAGTGCGTCGCAAAACTATGGCGCAAAGTGTGCGGCGAAACGTCGTGCAAACCCGCTTTTTCAGAATATTCTTTGACGAACAAAAAAATTATTTGCCGATTTAGCGATCGGCCCGAAAAAGTCACAAACAAATTTTGCACTTCACAGTTTTCCTTTCTGCGCCGCAAAACCAGATAGCTTTTGAGCCATTCGACCGCGCTTTTGCCGATCGGAATTTTCCGCGTTTTGCTTCCTTTTCCCTTGCAGGTCAGAATTCCCGCGTCGAGTTCGACATCGCTCAGGCGCAAATCAACCGCTTCCGAAACGCGCAATCCGCAGGCATACATCAGTTCCAAAATCGCCCGGTCGCGTAGTCCCGTTTCGCCCGCCACATCGGGAACTTGCAAAAGGTTTTCGACTTCCGTTTGATTCAAAAACTTCGGTAGATAAAAACCTTTCTGCGGCGCGTCCAAATCTTCTGCCGGATTTTTTTTGATGTGACCGTCAAACATCAAAAACTTATAAAATCCGCGCAGGGCGCTCACCATTCGCCGCTTAGAATTTTCCGAAAGATTTTCGCCCGCCAGATCAATCAGCCATTCGCGTAAATCCTTTCGCGTCAGTTTTAATAAATCAAAACCGTTTTTCTCCGCCCAATTTTTCAGCTTTTGCAAATCGCGCTTGTAGCTTTCCAACGAATTTCTCGCCAAGCCTTTTTCGACCTGCAAATAAAGCAGATATTCGTGCAAGAGATCGCGTTTTTTTGAAAATTGATCGGGCATCTTTATAAAGTTAATTTGAGCAGCTGTTGTTTTTGAAATGAAATATACAGGTTCGAAAAAACGGTACCTTTATCTTACACCAAAACAAAGCTTTGAAAGCAAAATGCATCGCTAAAAATCCTCGTCTCGACCAGACCTATTCGTATTTTTGGGGCAATTTGATGGGTACATTGTGTCATTCAAACTGCCGACCAGCCGATGTGCCCGCCAGCGTGAATAATTGAAGCTCCGAATGTCGGTTTCTTTATTTCCTTGAATCAGCCGCTGCCAGACATTCCATTTGAAGGTGCATTGATCCTCAAAAGTCATTGAATCGATGTTTTCCACCAACGCCGGAATCGCGTCGTCACTGAGGCTTGTGTTATATGAAGAATCAAACGAGCGCCCCTCGCGCATCAGCCGCAAATTCGTCCGAACGATATAATCATCAGGATTGACAACGTGCAAACCGCCGAGAATAAAAAGCGCCGCCCACAGTGCGCCCCATGCAAACTGCTGTCGCGCACCGCGCAAAATCGTCGCCGCAAACCAAATAAAAACGATGCCGAGCCAGATCATCACGACCATTGGATAAAACCTGATGGTCGTCAAACCGTAACCGAGATTGCCTGTCAAGATAAATATTCTTTGCGCCGCCGAAGCCATAATTACGAACAGCAGCGCGATTTGGATTCCCGCCAAAACGCGATAGATTTTTTCGTTCACGGGCGAATCTTTCCGCAAAAGCCAGTGCGATAGCAAAAGAATCGGCAAAACGAGCGCGGCAACCGCGACAAGTTCGCCGAAACCGCGCCGTGCATATTCCGCCAGTTTGAAATCAGGCGTATTTTGGACGAGTTCAAATCCACCGAAAAGATACGGAATCTGGACAATCACAAAACTCAAAAAAAGCAAATTTATCAAACCCAAAACCACCGAAACTTCAATCGCGCCAAGCGTCAAAGATTTCGGCAAAACCGAATTATCAAAATTTTGCCATTCCAATTTTTTCTTTTCTTCCTTCGGTTTTTCGTCCGTTTTCGGCGGTTCTTCGTCTTTGATTTCAGTGACGCTGATGACTTGCGGTTTAACTTCCTGTCGCGGCGTGAGAAAAACTTCCGCCGTGTCGTTTGAAAAATTTTCGTTCATCGTACCGCGCAAATATCCGGCAGTAATCCACGAAAAGAATCCGGTAAAAAAGATATGCGTGATGACAATTTCGGGTTTGATATTAAAAGTCCGCTCGACAATTCCCTGATAGACGGCATCCGCCGCGACAAATAATGCGCCGAAAATTAATAAAATAGGCGCGGCAATTAAAAGTCCGCGCAAAACCGCGATCAGATGTTTCGACCAACCCGTCTGCGGAATAGTTTTCCATCCAATATCGCCGAATATCAGTAAAAACGGCGCAAAAACCGCATTAATTCCCGACCAGACAAAACCGATGATGTAATGAAAAACGCCTGCGATCTGTGTTTTTATCTTCAAAGCCGGCAAAGTAAGAATCGCCAAAATCGTCAGTATCGCCAGCGTATCAAAAGTTTTCAATTCCATCGAATCGCGCCAGACAAACATTGCTGCAAAGAAAACCAACGCAATATTCAGAGCAATCGTTTGCCCTTTCCAAAATTCACGCTTGCGGCGCAAAATCAGCATTGTCATTGCCGCCACCAACGCGCCGACAAACAGCAAAACGTTCAAGCCCCAAGGCATTTGGCGCAACAAAACATCGCCTAACACGCCAAGCAAAACCGCCGCTTGCAAAATTTCCAAACCAGTTTTTGTTCTTTCGTTCATAAAAATAATTCCAAAGTTCAGATTCAAATTCCAGATTTCTCGTAACTGATCGCCGACATTTTTTTAATTTCAACATCGGGAAACGAACCGCGTCCGAAAAAGACGTGCTTGGCAAATTTTTGTCCGATTGTGCCGCGCAAAAACGCGAATCCGATTTCCAAAAGTCTTTGATTGGTAAAAGTTTTGATAATCCGCCGCATCCAAAGCCGCGAAACAAAACGCGCCCGAAACAATTCACCCGAATAGTTCAATAAAACTTTTGCGTTACCAGTTTGCAACCTTTCCCAAATAACGTCCGCCGCAAAGCGCGAAAGCCTTAAGGCCGGATCGAGTCCGCCCGCCGTCAGAGGCGAAACCGCGCCTGCTGCGTCGCCGATTAAAATTCCGTTTTTGTTGGCAATGCGCCGCAAAACTCCGCCGACCGGAATTCGTCCGCCGCGTGTTTCCGCCAATTTCGCGCCTTTCAAATCAAACAACTCGGCCGTCTTTTCTTTGAACAATTTTAATGCTTCCTGCGGATTAAAATCAGCGGCGTAGCCACCAACGCCGATGTGGATTTCCTCACCGTCGTCGGCAATCCAAGCCAGATAACCGGGCGCGA
Organism: Actinomycetota bacterium; assembly: GCA_040005005.1. Lineage (GTDB taxonomy): Bacteria > Acidobacteriota > Blastocatellia > Pyrinomonadales > Pyrinomonadaceae > JAFDVJ01. Next base: position 1,207 of record JBDTZT010000328.1, on the reverse strand, counting down.
GTTTGCCATCCAGAAAGCAATGCAGTCGCGGTTCGCCATTTAAATTTTCGGAGTGAAAAACTTCTTCGTAGCCGACGATCCAATCCTTGTTTTCATCTAATTTTAAGTCTTTGGCAACCCGCGAATTTGCGCCGTCCGCGCCGATCAATACTTTCGTTTTGACTTTATATGCTTCACCCTTTTTTTCGAGTTTGACAATGGTTTCGCCATCCGTTATTTCCGCGCCTTTATACGAAGTCGCCCGGGCAAATCGAACTCCGTCGGCAACTGCATCCTGTAAAAATTCGTCGTAAATCAGACCCATTTTGCCGACGCGAAATTCGTCTTTTTCGCTTTCCAGCTTGATTGACTTTAACTTCGGCGAATAAAGCGCGACATTTCTGATCGGTTTGCCGAGTGCGCCGTCGGGAAAAGCGAAATCTTCAAAAGTTTTCCGCACAAAAATTCCGGTCGTGTGAATGCCTTTCGACAAATCAGTTTTGCGGTCAACAAGCAAAATTTTTGCGCTTCGCTGCGCTAACAGTTTGGCGCATTGCAGTCCGGCAAGTCCGGCTCCGATAATTACCACATCAAATTCTTTCATTATTTTTGTTTTACGCCTCGCGCCCTCTTGAAACACAACCAGCTCAATATTCCGAAAACAATTATAGCGACCGGAAAAACAACTGCGCCGATAAGCATTCCGCCTGAACGATGAGCAACAGTTTCGGCTATAGCTAAATTTACATAAATCAACCTTACTGTGTAGTAGAAAAAGAAAATGCTTGCTAACGCCGACATAAGTCCAAGTAAAAGAAAAATAATCGTTTTAATTTTCATACATTGCCCTTGTCGTTAGTCCGTCAATCTTCGTATTTTATTTTCCATTTCTTCGCCGGTCATTTCCTTATAAAACTCGGCAATCGCCTGCTTTTTCTCGACGCCATCCCGACTTGATTCCGAAGTTGCCCGATAAATCGATAATAAATTTTCAGTAGTCACCAAAGGCGCAAGATATTTCAATTTTTGTGTTTCCTCACGAACAGCTTGCGCGTTGCCGAGTTTGATATTTTCCAAACTTCGGTTGATCTCAATATTGATTACCGACGGAATAATCGCGCTGAAGATTGCGCCGAAAGCTAACGAATAAATAAGCACGCTTTTTTCGAGAAACGGCTTTGCCGCCTGGTAAGAACGAAAAACGTTTCGCAAATAAACAAACGAACAA